>CAMHBN010000165.1 GCA_946183385.1 uncultured Ruminococcus sp. | reverse complement strand
GAGAGCTTTTCCATTTCATTTACTTGAACAGCATAATGACGAGCTGCTCGACGAGCACGACCGAGATAAGCGCAACGGGATATGTCGCGGCGTAGGCGGAGGCAACGTCCTCAGTGCCCGCGGTGGTAATGAGCGTACCGAGCGCGGGAGTGGATGTCATACCGCCCGTGATAGAGCCGAGGTTGTTGAGCAGGTTGAGCTTGAGCACGAACTTCGCAAACAGGAAGCCGATAACCATGGGCACGATAGTCATTATCATACCGTAGAGGAAGTAAACAGGCTTGAAATACTCAACGAACTTCGCACCGCCCGAAATACCCGAGCCGATGAGGAAGAACATGAGTCCGAGCTCGCGAAGCACCTTCAGCGTCGTATCCTTGGGCATAATGCTGATACTGCCGACACGTCTGAAATGACCGAAGAGCAGGCACACAAGCAGGCATCCGCCTGTAGTCGAGAGCGAGAAATTCTTGAATTTCAGCGAGCCCACGATGATACCGAGGACAGCCGCAAGAGCGAACGGCATAAGGCCGAAGCTGTCCATCTCTATGAGCTTCTTGTCGGACTTCATCTGCTTGGACTTCTTCTCCTTCGCGGAGAGGAGCTCGCGCTCCTTAGCCATATCGGCTTTGAGCATTTTCGGCACGAGCTGAACGAAAAGCACAACGCCGATAACGCCGAAGATGTAAGCGATACCCGAGCCGACGGAAACAAGTCCCTCGAGCTCCGAGCCCGCCGCTTCCTTTGCGGCAGAGAGACCGGGCGTACTCGTGAGCGCACCCGAAAGGATACCGGACATAAGAGCAGTAAATTTATCCGTGTCGAGGTCTGTGAACTGCCTGCCGACCATGATACAGCCCGCGCAGACAAGTCCCGCGCTGAGAATGATTATCACGGCGAGGGCAACGAACGACTTGAAGTTCTTCTTGAAGTTGCTGAAGAAGTTCGGACCCGCAATGAATCCGACCGCCGACACGAACAGTACCAGTCCGAGGTTATCGACTATCTTCAGCGCATTTTTGACGAAGTCGGGGTTTATCTCGTCGGAGAGTTTGTCATAGAACAGACCGCCGTACACGAGTGCGATAAGGAAAACACCCGCTGTTCCGAGGGAGACGCCCTTGATGGTTATCCTTCCGAGGAGATATCCCACAGCCGCGATAGCCATGACCGATATGAGGAGGAAAGCCACCGACTTTATTGACAGTATACCGTCAAACAATTCCATATTTTATTACACTTTCTTTCTTATGTATTCGCGGCAACGGGACACCTCTACAGATGTCCCGTTGCAATTATTCTTTTGTATGGGACGGCGTCCTCGACGTCCCACAGGCTTATTATTTCTTTCTCGCATAGTGAGGGAGCAGCATAGGTGAAGCCGCACCGCTTGCCGCGCCTGCCGCCTCGAGCTCCTTGTTGAAGCGGTCGATGTGGTCGAGCGTGAGCTTTGCGGGAGTATCCGTACCCTTAGCCTTAGCCGCCGCATTGATACCCGCATTTCTGCCGAATACGATAACATCGAGGAGCGAGTTGCCCATGAGGCGGTTCCTGCCGTGGATACCGCCCGCGACCTCGCCCGCCGCGTAGAGGTTCTCAACGTCGGTAGCGCAGTCGTCGGAGATATTGAGACCGCCGTTCTGATAGTGCAGTGTCGGGTACACGAGGATAGGCTCCTTGCGGATATCTATGCCGTACTTGCCGAACATACGCATCATGGCAGGGATACGCTTTTCGATAGTGCCCTCGCCGTGGATGAGCTCTATCATCGGAGTATCGAGCCACAGCGCCTTGCCGAGATTGGTCTCGACACCCTTGCCGCGCTCGGTGCACTCGCGGATAATGGAAGCCGCAGTGACGTCGCGGGTCTCGAGCGGGTGCATGAAGACATCGCCGTCGATGTTGACGAGCTTAGCTCCGAGCGAGCGCACCTTCTCTGTAACGAGAGCGCCGAAGATCTGCTCGGGATAGCCCGTACCCGTCGGGTGGTACTGGAGAGTATCAGCGTAGAGGAGGCTCGCGCCGACTCTGTAGCCGAGGATAAGACCGTCAGCCGTAGCACCGTAGTGGTTGGAGGTCGGGAAGCCCTGATAGTGCAGACGACCCGCACCGCCCGTAGCGATGATGACGGTCTTCGCACGGGCAACGAGGAGCTCCTTGGTCTCCATATTCATGAGGACAGCACCTGCCGCCCTGCCGTTTTCGTCGAGGATTATCTCAACTGCGGCTGTGAAATCAACAACGGGTATACCGCGGTTGATGACCTCGTCGCGGAGGGTACGCATTATCTCAGCGCCCGAGTAGTCCTTCGCCGCGTGCATACGCTTGCGGGACGTACCGCCGCCGTGAGTGGTCACCATAGTGCCGTCTGCTTCCTTGTCGAACTCCACGCCGAGCTTGTTCAGCCACTGGATAGCCTCGGGAGCCTTGGTAACGAGCTTAGCCACGAGCTCGGGCTTTGCGGCGAAGTGACCGCCTCCGAAAGCGTCGAGGAAGTGTATAGCAGGCGAATCGTTGGGCTTGTCAGCCGCCTGTATACCGCCCTCAGCCATCATTGTGTTTGCGTCGCCGATACGGAGCTTTGTGACTATCATAGCCTTCACGCCGGCCTCATCAGCCTCTATAGCCGCGGAAGCGCCTGCTCCGCCGCCGCCGATGATGAGCACGTCGGTATCGTAGTCGGGAGCGCTGAGGTCAACGTCAGAGGCGCTGATACGGCTCTTGCCCTGCAGCAGCTCCGCAAGCTGAGTGGGCACCTTGTCGCCCTTGTTAACGCCTGCCGCAAGGACAGTGAACTCGTCCTGCTTGTAGTCGGGGTGGAAGTGAGCAAGAAGCTCGTCCTTCTCCTCTGCTGTCATACGTCTGGGCTCGAGAGCAGCATTCGCGGCTCTCTTTTCAGCAACTATCTTTGCCAGCTCATTGAGCTTTTCTACCTTGTACATATCTGCTCCCTCCTTACTTCTCTATTTCGCGGTGGTTGTACATATCCTTGAGCTCGTCAACATTGGTGACAGCCTTGGACATAAGGTCGGCTATCACGCTGTTGAATATACCCTCGTTGACCTCGTTCACGCGATCGCTGAGGTGCTGACATTCGGGAGCGATGTACTTGCCGTTGAGCCTTCTCGCGAGCATAGCCACCTGCGGGTGGGAAATGCCTGCGGGACAGCGTGACGAGCAGACTCCGCACATAACGCAGTCGAAGCTCTCCTCTGCGCACTTCTCGTACTCGCCGCGCTGAGCGTAAGCGATGTACTGCATAACGTTGAGCTCCTGCGTGCAGGCCTTGGTGCAGGCGTTGCAGCCGATACAGCTGTATATCTCGGGGTAGAGCTGCATCATTATCTGCTGGTCGGGGCGTATCTCCTCGATGCTGTAAACTCTCTTTTCGAGCGGGAAGAAGGGCAGAGTAGCTACGTACATCCCCTCCTGCACCTCTGTCTGACAGGCGAGGCAGCCGTGAAGCCCCGACTCGCCCTTTATCCTGTAAATGGTAGCGCACGCGCCGCAGAAGCCGTTTCTGCAGCCGCAGCCTCTCACGAGCTCATAGCCCGCGTACTCCATAGCCGTCATTATCGTAAGACCTGCGGGCACCTCGTACTTCTTGCCGAACAGGTAAACATTTATCATATTTTCCATGTATAGCACTCCTTATCAATACTCGTCGGGCAGCTCGCCAAGCTGGTCGAAGCGGAAAACGGGACCGTCCTTGCAGACGTACTTATTGCCGATATTGCAGCGTCCGCACTTGCCCACGCCGCACTTCATGCGCAGCTCCATAGTGGTGTAGACCTGAGTCTCGGTGAAGCCGAGCTCCTTCAGACCCGCGAGCGTGAACTTTATCATTATCGGAGGTCCGCAGACGAGCACGGTCTTGCTCGTCGAGGGAGCGAGCTCCTTGACGTAGTTGGGCACGAAGCCGACATGACCGTCCCAGCCCTCCTGCGCGTTGTCGATGGTGAGGTTGACCTCGATATTCGGGTCAGCCATCCACTCGTCGATGATCTCCTGATAGTCCACGAGGTCGTCCTTCGAGCGCGAGCCGTAGATGACCTGCACATCGCCGTAGTTGGCGCGGTTGTCGCGGACGTAGTTGATGACGGAGCGGAGCGGCGCAAGACCGATACCGCCCGCAATGAAGAGCAGGTCCTTGCCCTTGAGGTCGCCCTCAACGGGGAAGGCATTGCCGTAAGGTCCGCGGATGGTTATCTGCTGACCGACCTCCATAGCGTGGAGCCATTCCGTTAGGCAGCCGCACTTCTTGATGCTGAACTCCATGAACTCCTTATTCGTGGGAGACGACGTTATCGAGAACATAGCCTCGCCCACGCCGGGGATAGACAGCATCGCGCACTGACCGGGCATATGCTCGAAGACCTTTCCGCCCTCGGGAGCAATCACCCTGAACGTCTTGACATCGGGAGTATCCTGCCTTATATCGGTAACTACGCCTATCTTCGGTATCAATGTATCGTTGTTCATCACTTTGCCTCCAATGCTTTCATTACCTTGACTATGTTCATAGAAATGGGACATTTCGCGAGACATCTTCCGCAGCCCACACAGCCGAACTCTCCGTCGTTATTGGCGGGGAAGTACACGAGCTTGTGCATGAAGCGCTGACGGAAGCGCTCGAGCTGAGTCAGTCTCGGGTTGCCGTGAGCCATCTTCGTGAAGTCGGAATACATACACGAATCCCAGCAGCGGAAGCGCTTGATTCCGTGACCCGTGTTGAAGTCCTTGATGTCGTAGCACTGACAGGTCGGGCACACGAATGTGCAGGTACCGCAGCCGAGGCAAGCCTGCGAGAGCTCAGCCCACTTGTCGGAATTGAAGTATTCGTTCAGCTTATCGCCGCCGAAGTTCTCGGTCGAGAGCTTCGCGAGCGGCAGCTTTGCCATAATTTCCCTGGTCTTAGCCTGAACCTCGTCGAGCTTTGCGGTGTCGCCCTCCTCGAGGAGTGAAGCTATCGAATCTACGAAC
>CAMHBN010000164.1 GCA_946183385.1 uncultured Ruminococcus sp. | reverse complement strand
CAGAACGTCGTGAGACAGTTCGGTCCCTATCTGTCGTGGGCGTAGGATATTTGAGAGGAGCTGTCCCTAGTACGAGAGGACCGGGATGGACGCACCTCTGGTGCACCAGTTGTCACGCCAGTGGCACAGCTGGGCAGCTATGTGCGGAACGGATAAACGCTGAAGGCATCTAAGCGTGAAGCCGACCTCAAGATAAGATATCCCATCGTAAGAGTAAGACCCCTCAAAGACTATGAGGTTGATAGGTGCAAGGTGTAAGCGTGGTGACACGTTCAGCCAGCGCATACTAATAGGTCGAGGGCTTTTCCTTTTACTTCATCACATGAGGTTCTCCCTCAAAAGCATTCGCTTTGTTCAGTTTTTAAGAGTCGGTGTTTATGGCGCAGAGGTCACACCCGTTCCCATTCCGAACACGGAAGTTAAGCTCTGCCGCGAAGATGATACTCGGCTGGCGACGGCCCGGAAAAGTATTTCAATGCCGGCACAAATTATAGACTCCACCTTATAGGTGGAGTTTTTGTTATAGGAGGATTTTTTATGAATAATGCTCCCAAAAACAATGGATTAACTGTTGTGTCAGCTGTTATCGTTCTGATATATGCGGCGGTGTCTTCGCTTTCGCTTGTGATGAACGATGACGACTTTCTATGGCGTGCTGTTGATAATTATGCTGTCCTTTCCTCTTATCGCAATCCAAACGGAAGATATTTCTCCAATTTTGTTACTCTTGAGCTCGTAAAATATCCGACATTCAGAATTGTTTTTGTTTTCGCTGTCTTATCACTGCTAATTTTTCTTATTGCACAGCTTATACGCATTGATAATAAGCGCTTGACCTATGTTCTGACTTTTTCGCTTTCGGCTTTCATTCTTATTCCGTCAAGCACTTACAGCGAGACTGTCTGCTGGATATCGGGCTTTACGAACTATGTTTTTACGGGAGTTCTTATTCTTTTATACCTTCTGCTTACATTTGATGTCCTTTTTTCGGAGAAAAGCTTCAAGCCCTATTGCCTTGTCCTGTTTCCTGCTATTGCTCTTGCAGGCGGACTGAGTGTCGAGCACGTCGCTGTATACAATGTTATCCTTGGAGCTGCAGTTGTCGTATTGCTAAGGATAAAGCGGAAAAAATTCTTTGCCGCTCCCCTTCTCTACCTTGTTGCTTCCCTTGCAGCGGCATATCTGGTTTTCACCAATAAGGTCTACTCGAGCATTTCAAACGGGAATGACGACTTCGGAAACAGGCGCTTTCAATTTGATTTTTCCGACCTTTTTATGAATACTATCCGATTTGTTATCCCGAATTATATAAAATCATTCTGGATCATCAATATCCTGATAGCTCTTTCAATTGTTATTCTTTACAACAAGCGCAGGGATGTAAGGTCGAAGTATGCGCCGATATGCCTTGTTATTGTTATTCTGTACGCTGTATATTCCGTTTCCTGCTCCGTTTACTCAGATCTTGCCTTCCTCGAGCCTGCTATGAAGATACGCGGCTTTGAGACTGCTTTTGCCTTCCTTTATATTGTCGCACTCGCCTATTTTATATGGCTGTTCTTCGGTGCGGACAAACGGATAAGGCTGTATGTCTTCCTGCTGAGCACCGTGCTGCTCACTGCGCCGTTCATGTTCATCAGTCCGTGTACGCCGCGGTGCTTTATGTTAGACTACATCTTCTGGATACTTCTCGGCGGAGAGCTTTTCTTCTCTGCGGCTGCCGAACTGAGGAACATAAACTCACGACTTGCAGCCGCTGTAAGCTTATCCGCTGCGGCTGGTCTTACGGCTCTCATCCTCAATATCGAAGTCACGAACTGTTACTATGCTCATGAGAGATATGATTTTATCAGCGAGCAGATAAACTCCGGCAAGGAAAACAACATTCTTGTTGTCAACTATCCCTACCCTGCCTATGTCCACGATGATATGTCCAATCCTGCGACCTTCGATGAGATATCCGCCGAGGGCGAGACATTTACATTCTTTGAGTTTATGGGCGATTATTACGGTTTTGACGGTACAGGCTACAGTATGGGAGATTTCAGCCATATCAGCGCGCTTGATTATCGTCTGCTTCAGGACAGCGAATAAAAATGACAATGGCGGTCGGAGGGATGTCCCCTCTGCCGATTCGCTCGGTTTTTCCACAAAAAATGACAACGGCGGTCGTGTGAACGACCGCCGCTGCCTGTTAGGGTGGTTTATATGAAATGTGGAGATTTCTATATCATTCTATACTGATATTTTATCTCTCATTTATGATGCTTTCGTGAAAGAAAGCTGAAATACTGGAAAAATCGGGAAATAAAACGGCGGGATTATACCCGCCGTTTAAGTTTATTTCATACCTGTGAGCTTGAATGTAACAGTGATTGTCTTCCATGTCTGAACGCCCGAGAGGTCCACGCCCTGAGTGTAGCCGCCCTCTTCGTCCAAGCCGAACAGGTCGCCGCCGTATATCAGAGCTGCGAAGTAATCGTCGTCCGTCTCGACTGTCATATCCTTGCTTATAGTATAGGGCTTGCCGTCTATCTCGAGGGAGGTTATCTCTATCTTTGCGTTCTCGGCACCCTTTGTGCCCTCACAGCCGAGCATAAGGAGCGATATACCGTCGGGCATTGCTGTTGAATGCTCTCTGAACTCGGGAGTATCGGCGGACACGCTTACCGTGTAAGTGCCGTCGCCCTTGATGTCTGCGAACTTAGCGCCGTAGGAGAGGTAGTCGTAGCCGCTGCCGTAGAAGCAGTTCTTCATATCCTTGTCGTATACCATCAGGTATGCCTGACCGTCCTCTACCGAGGGACCCTCCGCGGAATCGTAGTCCCAATCGTCGTCGTCCCAGTCGAAGTCGTCGTCATCATCCTCGGCGTCATCATCCTCGTCGTCATCGTCATCGAGGTCAAAGTCGTCGTCGTCCCAGTCGAAGTCGTAATCGTCGTAGTCGCTGTCCCAGTCGTAGTACATATCCTCTGCGCAGTCTGCTGCGTATTCAGAGGCGTTCTTGTCGTTGACGCCGAGCTTCTTGAAGAGGTCGGTGAGGAACTTCTCCATTTCGTCCTGAGAAACGTAGTCGCGCCAGAACTCGTCAGTGTTGTCGGAGGTGATGAGGCAAGCGCCGTCCTTCGAGGGGATAGTGGGCTCTGCGCCGGTTTCAAGACCGAGCGAGAGGGTGAGAGTACCATAGTTTGTGCCGTCGATAACGACATCACCCGAAACAGCCTGCTTGTGACCGTCGGTGGCGAAGTTTATCGGTACGGAGTATGTATCGTCGTAGTCCTTGATGCTGAGGGTCGTGTCTGCGTTGAAGTAGCCGTAATCCTCGTCAACTATCTCGAAGTCGTTGAATTCGAGCGACCACGACTCGTCCTCGTCGATGACGTAGTCGATAGTGCCGTCGTATTTCTTGTTCGACTCCTCGGCGTTGAGGGTGATAGTGAACTCAGGCTCTTCGCTGCCGTCGCGGAGGTAGCAGGTACCGCGTACCTTCTCGCCCTTCTTGCCGACAACTGCGAGGAATTCCTCGTTCTCTTTGTTTGTCTTTGCGCCGAAGCCGCGGATAGTACCCTTGGCGTCGATGTATGTATCGAGTGTGAGGACAGTCTCGGTATCAACAGTGTCGTCCTTGAGGTCCTCGATAGCGTCGTCGATATATTCGGCGTATTCGTCAGCATCCATCCGGTGGAGGCGGTCAATGACTATCTCCTTGAGGAGCTCGTCGTCCTTAGCCGTATTCAGCATTTTTTCGCCTATTTCGATGAACTTCTGCTGTGTGAGCTCGACTGAAACTACTGTGTAGTTCATGTCGATGTCGTTGATGGTGACGGTCTGCTTCTTCTCGAGCTTCACATCATCGACCGACTCGTTCCACACCTTGATATAGCGGTTTGCGAGCTCCTCTATCTCCTCGGGAGAGATAACGGAGCGCGGGTCCTGAGCCGCCTTCTTGTAGACGTCGATGACTTCATTCTCGGTGGAGCCGTAGGAGTTCTCCTCAATGAGCTTTCCGGCTTCAACGGCAAGCCACTTGTCGGTGAGCTCGGGGATACGGACGAAGTAGTCCATAGTCGAGTTGTCGGTAGCGATATCGGCGGTCACGAGCCTGTCGTCGTTCCAGTCGATGTAAGCCTTGCCCGAGAGGAGCGAGTCCTTCGCGCTTCCGTCGGCGCCGATAGTGATATTATCCAGCTTTTCAACGATACTGCGCTCTTCGTCCTTGGAGTTCCTGTCGAGGTCGAGCTCGTCGATGATGACGTCTCTTGATTCGTCGGTGAGGTCGTATCTGAGCGATATGCTCGTTTTCTGACCTGCCTCTATCTTGTCGAGGCTCTTTGCGTAAGCAGTGGATATCTGCTTAGCGGCGGCGTCAGCGTTCTTCTCGTATACCCACGCGTAGTAGTTCTCGGGGCTTGAAACGCGGAGCTTGACCTGATTCTTCACGAAGTCGGAGAAGCAGTAAGCGGCAACACCTCCGCCTGCGACAACAGCAACGGCTCCTGCTGTGAGTACGGCAAGACCGCCCACGATGAGACCGGTCTTGCTCTTCTTTACAACTTCAACACCTGTAACGACGTCCCCCGCGTTACTGTTGAATTCATTCATATCAGCCATATTTTACCCTCCTGAAAAAGTCGAAAAGTTTTTCTCTGTGTGGATAGTCTGACAAATATTGTCTGAACATATACTATCATAAAAACGCTGCAAAGTCAATAATGATGGGGCATTTGTATTACAATTGTATTCTAATTTATTACAAATGTAACTATTTGAGCGAAAATGGAAGAAAGTGTGAAATAGTGAGAAAAACAATGATAAATTCAAAAAAATCCGCAATATCGAGTTAAAACGTCTGATGACGGCACTTGCGGTTCATGCGAACCTGTGATATAATCAATATATCTTTGTTTGAGGTTGGTGAAACCTATGCAGCGGTTGATACCCGGTACTACCATAAAATATACCGAGCAGGCAAGAAATTCGGCGTTCTCGCTCATTTCTC
>CAMHBN010000163.1 GCA_946183385.1 uncultured Ruminococcus sp. | reverse complement strand
TGTTTTCGCAGGCTGCGGTAAAGAGAGCAGCTCATCTACTACAACAAACAACGGCGGTTCGTCATCGAAGTCTCTCATTAAGGTAGGCATCATCAACAACGACCCTAACGAGTCAGGCTACCGTACCGCAAACGTTAACGACCTCAAGGCTACATTTACTGAGGACAACGGCTACGATGCCAACTTCACCTACAGCCTTAAGAACGAGGAACAGATCAACGCAGCACAGAAGTACATCCAGGACGAGGTCGACTACCTCCTCATTTCCGCTGCTGATACAGCCGGTTGGGATTCAGTCCTCAAGGATGCCAAGGATGCAGGCGTAAGAGTTATCCTCTTCGACCGTACTATCGACGCTGACGAGAGCCTCTACGATGCTTCCATCGTTTCCGATATGGATAAGGAAGGCGAGCAGGCTGTTGACTGGCTCAAGAGTCAGAATCTTACTTCCTATGATATAATCCACATTCAGGGTGTAATGGGCTCTGCTGCTCAGAAGGGCCGCTCGGGCGCTCTCACAAAGACTGCTGCTGACCTCAACTGGAACATCGTTGTTGAGCAGACAGCTGAGTGGAATGCTGAAAAGGCTCAGCAGATCGTTCAGTCCGCTATCGACGCTAATAAGAAGTTCAACGTTATCTACGCTGAGAACGACGATATGGCTAAGGGCGCTGTTGCTGCTCTTGACAAGGCTAATATCTCTCACGGTGTAGGCAAGGACGTCGTTGTAATGGGCTTTGACTGCAACAAGTGGGCTCTTGAGGAACTCAAGGCAGGCAACTGGAACTATGACGGTCAGTGCAACCCCTTCCAGTCTTCTTACATCGTTGATATCATCAACAAGCTCGAAAAGGGCGAGACTCTCTCAGAGAAGAAAATCATCATGAACGAGAAGGGCTTCGATGCTACAACTATCACTGACGAAGACGTTCAGAATTACGGCATCTGATCCACAGGACACTGAATAAACAAATAAGTGCGGTGACACGTTTGTATATGCCATTTGTCACCGCACTAATTTTAGAATTATTTTTGAGAATTCACCGAAAATACGCTTAGGAGGAAACGCAATGCAGGCGAAAACATTGCTGGAAATGCGGGGGATATACAAATCGTTTCCAGGTGTAAAAGCGTTAAAAAACGTTGATTTTACGCTCCGTGAGGGTGAAATACACGCGCTGATGGGCGAAAACGGCGCGGGTAAATCCACACTTATAAAGGTTCTCACGGGCGTTCACGTTAAAGACAGCGGAGATATCTTTATGAAGGGGCATATCCCCGTTCAGATCCGCTCCCCACAGGAAGCACAGAATTACGGTATCAGTACGGTTTATCAGGAAATCTCTCTATGTCCGAATCTTACTGTTGCCGAGAATATCTTCATCGGACGCGGCAAAAGCGCTTTTGTAAGCTGGCGCGATATGAACCGCAAGGCTGACGAAGTTCTGAAATCACTCGATATAAATGTAAAGGCTACTCAGCAGCTCGCAAGCTGCTCCATCGCTGTTCAGCAGATGGTCGCTATCGCGCGTGCTGTAGAAATGGAATGTAACGTGCTTATCCTCGATGAGCCTACATCCTCTCTTGATGAATCAGAGGTTGCCAAGCTGTTCAAGCTTATGCGCGACCTCAAGAGCAGGGGAGTCGGCATCATCTTCGTTACCCATTTCCTTGATCAGGTATATGAGGTCTGCGATAAGATAACCGTTCTTCGCGACGGAAAGCTTGTCGGCGAATATGAGATAGAGAATCTTCCCCGTGTTCAGCTCGTATCAAAGATGCTCGGCAAGGAGCTCGATGATATGGCTGACATCAAGAACGATGTTCCTACCTTCGACGAGAAGAAGAGCAGCATCGTTTACGAGGCTGAGGATCTCTGCTCTACAGAGGGCATCAAGCCGTTCAATTTCCATATCCGCAAGGGCGAGGTAAACGGCTTCACAGGTCTGTTCGGGTCGAAGCGAGTGCGTACGCGCTATCTTCGGAGCCGATAAGGTCACAAGCGGCAGGGTAAAGGTCGATGGCAAGCCTGTCAATATCGAAAAGCCCATCGACGCCATGAAGCAGGGTATAGCTTACCTTGCCGAGGACAGAAAGCGCGACGGTATCGTCGGCGACCTCTCCGTCCGCGACAATATCATACTCGCTTTACAGGTCAAGAAAGGCTTCTTCAAGCCCTTCTCAAAGGCTGAAGCTACCAAGTTTGCCGACGAGTACATAAAGCTCCTCGACATCAAGACCGCTTCGGTCGAGACACCTATAAAATCTCTTTCGGGCGGTAACCAGCAGAAGGTAATCCTCGGACGCTGGCTCCTCACACACCCGAAGTATCTCATCCTCGATGAGCCTACCCGCGGTATCGACGTTGGTACAAAGATAGACATCCAGAAGCTTGTTCTCAAGCTCGCTTCAGAGGGAATGAGCATAACCTTTATCTCGTCCGAAACTGACGAGATGCTGCGTACCTGCTCGAGGCTGCTCGTTATGCGCGACCGCAAGCTGGTCGGCGAGCTGAAGGGCGACGAGCTTACGCAGAAATCCATTATGAATACTATTGCAGGAGGTGAGCAGGATGAGCAACAAAACTAAAACCGAAGGCAACATAATCACAGCACTGATCAGAAAGCAGATATTCATTCCTATCGCTGCTCTGCTCATCCTTTCTATCTTCAACCTCATTGTTGACCCTTCGTTCTTCAAGATAACGCTCGGTCATAACAGTGACGGCAACCCCGTCCTCACGGGCAACCTCATAAGTATTATCGACTCCGGTTCTGAGCTTGCGATACTTGCTATCGGTATGACGCTCGTTACAGCTGCTTCCCGAGGACAGGATATTTCCGTCGGTGCTACTATAGCCATCGCAGGAAGCGTGATACTCCGTGTGCTCTGTGGAACGAATTCACGTCCCGAAGAGCTTCAGGCTCCGATTATCGTTGCATTCCTTGTATGCTGCCTCGTCGCTATGGCTTGCGGAGCTTTCAACGGTATTCTCGTTTCTGTATTCAAGATACAGCCGATGGTAGCAACCCTCATACTCTTTACAGCGGGACGCTCGATTGCTGCATGGATAAACAACAATGAACTCCCCGTTGTAAAAGACAAGACATTTTCCATTTTCGGAAATTATATCCCCGGTATACCGATACCGACTCCGTTCTTTATTGCGCTTGCGTGCTTCGTTATCATTGCGCTTGTAATGAAGTTCACAACCCTCAAGCTGTACGTTCAGTCGGTCGGCTTGAATGAGCAGACTTCTCGCCTCAACGGTCTGAATCCTGCCTTCATCAAGTTCATAACGTATGTCATACTCGGACTCTGTGTCGCTGTTGCAGGTCTCATCAAGGTTAGCCGTTTTTCTTCCATCAACTACTCGGTAGTTGCAAAGGATATCGAAATGGATGCTATCCTTGCCGTAGCTATCGGCGGAAACTCGCTCGGAGGCGGTAAATTCAAGATATCCGCTTCCATTCTCGGCGCGTATGTTATCCAGTTCCTTACAACAACGCTTTACAAGTTTGACGTAAACTCGGAAGCTCTGCCCGCATATAAGGCGGTTGTAGTTATCGCCCTCGTAGTGCTGAGCGCACCTATAGTAAGAGAGAAGATAACAGCTCTCTTCAAGAAGTTTAAGTCACCAGAAAAAGCTGAGTCTAAAAGCTGATAAAGCGTTTGAAACGGAGGAATAATTTATGTCGCAGAAGTATCTGACTGCCGACAAATCTCGTCGGAGTCTGCTTGGGAATCTCTCCGATACCAATCTTCTGATGTCGATAACAATAGTCGTATTTATTGCGATGTATCTGTTCGCGATATTGGTTCTTGGTTCGGGTTTCCTTAAACCACAGGCATTTTTCAATATTCTCAATGCAAATGCCGCTCTTATCATACTCTCCTGTGGAATGACGCTCGTTATGATCACAGGCGGTATTGATATCTCTCTCGGCGGTATGGCTGCTCTTGTAAGCATGAGCGCTGCTGTATACCTCGATATGCACAGCGGCAGCGTCATAGGAGCAATACTTATATCACTCGGTATCGGTCTCGCTTTCGGACTGGTACAGGGCTACCTCGTAGCCTATCTTGATATTCAGCCGTTCATCGTTACTCTCGCGGGTATGTTCTTCGCACGAGGCATGACGACTATCGTCAATACGAACCCGTTCAATGTTCAGAACGAGGCTTTCGTAAAGCTCAAGGATACAAGAATTACAGTACCTTTCCTTGGCTCGTACAACAAGAGAGGCGAATATATCGACGCATACATAGAAATCGGCGTCATCGTCGCTCTCATTGTTGTTGCCGCACTCTTTGTCTTCCTCAAGTGGACAAAGGCAGGCCGTAATTTCTACGCTGTCGGCGGCAACAAGCAAAGCGCACTCCTGCTCGGAATCAATGTAAAGAGAACAACATTCCTTGCATATCTTATGTGCGGTATATTAGGCGGAATTGGCGGATTTGTATACTTTATGCACGTAGGCTCGGGTTCGGCTACGCACGCTTCGGGCGCAGAGATGAACGCTATCGCTTCGTCCATCATCGGCGGAACCATGCTTACAGGCGGCGTCGGAAATATCGTAGGCACATTTTTCGGCGTTCTTTCACTTGCTCTCATTCAGAATATCGTTTCATCCATGGGTCTTGATCAGGCTTGGTGGACGGGTATCACGAATGCTTCAATGCTCTGTATATTCCTTATAGTCCAGAGCGTCATTATTGCCCGCCGCAAAAAAGCCAATCTCTCATCTTCAAGAGCCGCTGAAGCAAAAGGAGATCATAAATGAGCAGCGTGGACATAATCAAAAACGGTAGGTCCGTTATCGGCATTGAGTTCGGTTCGACACGTATCAAGGCTGTCCTCATCGACGACAGCCATGTACCTCTCGCGGCAGGTGTCCACGACTGGCAGAACGAGCTCCTTGACGGTGTGTGGACTTACTCTCTCGATGATGTGAAGTCGGGCTTGCAGGATTGCTTCGCCGACCTCATGAAAAATGTCGAGGA
>CAMHBN010000162.1 GCA_946183385.1 uncultured Ruminococcus sp. | reverse complement strand
GAAGCCGAGAAGTCCCTCGCCGGCAGGCTCTACCGAGCAGTGGCTCGCGAGCATATAGTCTGCACAGAGTGGATTCATCGCACAGGCGAGAGCCGCCGCTGCAGCCGAAATTACGCCGTCGATGACGACGGGCACACGGTAGTACGCGCCGCCGAGGAAAAGCCCCGTCATCGCGGCAATTTCAGCCCCGCCGAGCTTTTGCAGGAGCTCGAAAGGCTTGTCCGCGGACGGCTTATTCACCTCGATCGCCCGCCTCACAACGTCCACTTTTTTTTGCAGCCCCGCAGACGAAAGTCCCGCACCTCTGCCCGTCGTTTTTTCGGGCGGAAGTCCGAGCAACACCGATGCTATAGCGGCTGTGGGAGTGGTATTCCCGATGCCCATTTCGCCCGTAATTACGAGCTTTGCGCCGCGCTCCGCGAGCTCCTTCACTATGTCCATCCCGACGGCTATCGCGCGCTCGGTCTGCTCCGCGGTCATCGCGCTCCCGACCGCGATATCGCCAGTTCCGCGGACGACCTTTTTATCCACGAGCCCGCCGCACCCGACATCGCCCGCGATACCGACATCGACAGCCACAACATCGACATTGAACGCATCGGCGACCGCATTGATGTTGGAGCGTCCCTCCGCGACAGCCCGCGCGCATTCCGCCGTGACCTCCTGCCCGCACTGGGTCACGCCCTCGCGGACAACGCCGTGGTCGCCGCACATAACGACCGCCGTCCGCGCCGATATATCGACGTCTGGAGTCCCCTGCACCGCGGCAATTTTCTGTATCATCTCTTCGAGCAAGCCGAAGCTCCCGAGCGGCTTCGCGATGCTGTCCCAGCGCTGTTTTGCGGCTATATATGCTGATTTGTCAGACTTGCTTATCTGTTTTATCCTGTCCATTTTTCACTCCGTAGCTGATACATTTTCTCACGAAACGTTCCGCGAGCGAAATGTCCGAGAGCAGGTTAATGTGCGGAAATCCCGCGTACAGACTGCCGCTCACGTGGCAGCATTTCCACGTTCTGCCATCGGCTTTTTCGGCGTTGAAGCCATCGCCGCAGTCCGAGCTCTCCCAGTAGTGGAACTCGTGCGCTTTTATGCATTTTCCGCGTTCGCACAAAGGATTATCCGCACTTGCAGTCAACGTAATATAGCCAAATCTCTGAAGCCTTACTGTCGGGAAAACCTCTCCGCTTATAACGCCGACCATATTGTAAGCGCTTTCGTTTTTTTCCACCAGTTTATCGTGCAGATACATGAACCCGCCGCACTCCGCGACAGTCGGCATACCGCCTGAAATACAGCTTTTCACGCTCGCGAGCATAGCCGTATTCGCGGACAGCTCCGCCGCGTACAGCTCAGGGTAACCGCCGCTGAGAATGAGCCCGTCAGCCCGCGGAACGGCGCTGTCGGTAAGAGGCGAGAAGTATTCGATCCTGCACCCCATTTTCTCGAGGAGCCCGATGTTCTCGCTGTAGATGAAGCAGAACGCCCTGTCGCGCGCAACGGCTATAACAGGCGGATTCGGGACGCTCGGAATCACAGGAGGAACAAAGCTCGGCAGCGGCGGGCACTCCGCACCGAGAAGTCCGTCGATGTCGATGAACTGCTCCGCGAGCTCGCCGAGACGGTCGAGTTTCTCCCTTATATTGGCGACCTCATCGGCAGTCACGAGCCCGAGATGGCGGCTCTCGACTGTGACATCGCACTTTGGCAGACAGCCGAAATACGCAGTCCCGAGCTCACCGCACAGCTTTTTCGCGAGCGGTATCAGCTTCTCGGGCAGACGGTTGAAGATAAAGCCCGCTATCCTGTTCGGACGGTAGTGCAGAAAACCGCTTATTACCGCACCGATCGAGTCGCTCATACCCTTGCAGTCGATGACGATGACCGCGGGAGTTCCGGTCAGCTCGGAGACGGAATGAGCGCTCCCGACAGCTCCGTCGTAGAATCCCATAACGCCCTCGATAACTGATATATCGCTGTTTCCGCCGTACTCATCGAGCAGATACAGCAGCGTGTCCCTGCCGCAGAAGAAGCTGTCGAGATTGTGCGACGGCACGCCGATGACCTTTCGGTGGAACATCGGGTCGATATAATCGGGACCGCACTTAAACGCGGAAACGGCTATCCTACGGCGTTTCAAAGCTGCAAGAACAGCGCAGGTAACGGTCGTTTTTCCGCAGCCGCTGTTGGTGCCGCCGATAAGCACGCGCCTCACGCGAGCCTCCCGCTGACGATGAACACGGGATTCAGCGCGTCGAGCATCGTGTGCGAGCCGATCTTTCTCGTTCGCGTTACGGCGATTTGCGCGATATATGGCGATATCCCGCGCCGCTCAAAGCAGTCGGCAGCTTCGTGCAGAGTCTCGAGTGACACCGCCGTAACTACGACATCAGCCCGCGGATTTTTCGAGCACACAGCCTCAAAGATCCCCTCCATATTCCCCGAGCTCCCGCCGATGAACACCTTGTCGGGAGCCTGCGCATCCGCCAGTATTTCGGGACATTCACCCGTGACCGCTTCGATGTTGTCGCACCCGAAAAGCCGCGCATTTTCGGCGGTCAGAGCCGCCGCCTCGGGCTTCTTGTCGAAGGCAAGCACCTTTCCGTCGGGACAGCGATACGCGGCTTCAACGGACACCGAGCCCGTCCCGCAGCCGACGTCCCAGACGACGGAATCCGCGCATATATTCAGCCTTGAAACGGCGGCACAGCGCACCTCCGCCTTCGTCATCGGAACAGTCTCACGTCGGAAGCTGTCGTCGCTTATAGCAGACGGTACAAACCCCGGCGCATCGCGGTTCTCGGTGATCATCACTGACAATCCGCCCGCCTCGCAGTCAACGAGCTCGCTTGCTTTTCCGACCATGATACGCTCATTTTCGTAGCCGAGGTCGGAGCCGATATGCACGGTAACACCGCCCATCCCGAACTCGCACAGCCGCGCGCACACGTCGGCAGCGGACATCTCCCCGCCGAGGAGGAAGAAGCAGCGCTCGTTCATTCTGACGTTTACCGCGATATTCGAGGCTCTGCCGTGCAGCGTGACGAACTTCATTTTCTCGTAGGACAAGCCGACTTTTCCGCAGAAATACGCGGCGGACGACACCCCCGCGACAATGCGCACATCATGCCCCTCAAGGAGCGGCAGGAGCTTCCTTGCGCCGCTGAAAAAACCGCAGTCCCCCGACATGAGAACAGCCGCCGCACCGCAGTCGGCGGAGCCGAGCTTATCTGCGATATCCCGCGCAATATAGGCGATATGCGTCTCCTTCCCGAGCCCGCTGAACGGGCGCAGAACACGCTCCGCACCGATGAGGAGCCCCGCCTCGTTTATCGCATTTTCGGCTTCCCTCGTGAGTGTTTGTGCACCGTCCATACCCGTACCGACGATGTAAACCTTCATTTTTTCAGCTCCCTTCCAATGATCTCAACAATTTCCTCAAAGCTGTACCCGCTCTCCGACGGACGTACAAGCGTTATCATCTCAACCCCACAAAGTCGCGCAGCTTCGGCTTTTTCGGAGTATCCGCCCGTTTCGCCGCTCTCCTTTGTGACGAGCACAGCCGCGCTGCTTTTCCGCAGGTGCGCGACATTCTGCTCCACCGTGAACGGACCTTTTTCGCTTATGACCTTTGCCGCATCGTAGCCGAGCTCACTGCACTGCGCGAGCACCTCCTCCGACGGCAGGACGCGCACCCACAGCCTTTCGCGGTAGTCCCGCACACCCGTCAGCTCGCGCAGCGCCTTGCTCCCGAGGGTGCACAGCACCGCGCCCTCCGAGCCGTTGAGGAGCCGAACGAGCTCCGCCATATCGCGCACGGTCCGCCCGCAGGAAGCGGAGCTTTTGCGGATGAGCCGCAGGTACCTCACGCCCGTATTTTCGCAGGCAGACCTTATATTTGCCGTGGCTTCGACGGCATAAGGGTGAGTCGCGTCAACGACCGTTCCGTACCTGTTTCCGCCCAGCAGAGCCGTCATTTTCTCCGCGTCGAGCCTGCCGCACAGCACATTCACGCCGCGCGGGAGCAGCGATGCTCCGTACTCGGTCGCGACCGAAACATCGGTGCTTACACCGTTCCTGACGCAGTATTCCGCGAGCTCGCGCCCCTCGGTCGTACCGCCGAAAATGAGCAGCTCAGACATTTCCGTACCCTCTCGGAGTGACCATTTTACCGCCAATCACCTTGGTTTCGGAGTTCCCGATGAAGACGGTCGTGAACATATCGACCTGCGTATCGCGCAGCTCCGCGAGCGTGAGGACGCGGCTCTCCTGACCGTCCCTGCCGATATTCCGAACGTAGCCGCAGACCGTATCTCCCGAGCGGTATTTCAGCGCAATATCGCAGGCATTTCTGAGGTAGTCGGCGCGGTTTTTGGACGACGGATTATAGAGGACTATCGTCATATCGCAGTCAGCCGCGCACTCAAGACGCTTTCGTATCTTATCCATCGGCGTGAGAAGGTCGGAGAGGCTTATCACGGCGAAGTCGTGCGTCAGTGGTGAACCGAGGACAGCCCCGCCGCTGAAGGCCGCCGAAACTCCCGCGACAACTTCAATTTCGGTATCGGGGTAATTCACGCTCAGCTCGAAAGCGAGCCCCGCCATACCGTAGAGCTGCGGGTCGCCGCTGCAAACGAGGGAAACGACCTTGTCGGCTGCTTCCCTGAGCGCAAATTCTACGCGCTCGCGCTCCTGCTTCATACCCGTCGAGGCGAACTCCTTCTCGGGAAAGACCGCCCTGACGAGCTCCACATACTTGGTATAACCGACGATGAGGGCGCTACGTTCGATAGCCTGCTGAGCGGCAATAGTCATACCCTCGCGGCTTCCCGCGCCGATACCAACAACGTAAAGCATTACAGCATCTTCCTTCCGAAATCAAGAATTACAGGCATTTCCGCGGCAGCGACCGTCACGCCGTCCGCCGCAGTCTTGCGCAGTACGAGCTTCCCGCCGCTGCATAGAACGGCGCTCCTCTCGCACACATTATCCACCCCCGTGACGCTCTTCACGAAGTCCGAG
>CAMHBN010000161.1 GCA_946183385.1 uncultured Ruminococcus sp. | reverse complement strand
TAGCATAAGAGGGCGTTCGGGTAGTAGCGGAGCTGGTCGTAGCACCGCGCCGTGTAGAAGCTCACCAGCGCCTTTTCACTGTCGGTGAGACTGGCGCCGTATTCATCCCCGAGCAGCCTGAACTCGTCCAGCGAGGCATTGACCCTGCGGTTGAAGTGGAGCTCCAGCGCGTGGCTGAATATGCGGCATTTCCTGTTCAGCCCGATGAAGTTCCTGCCGACGATGTCCTGATCGTACCTGTGGAAGCCCGCCGCCAGCTTGTGGAACATCATCATCGCTATCGAGACAACATGGAGCACCACGAGCACTCCGAGCCATACAAGCGCGGACAGCTCCACCCGCAGCAGCTCTGCCGCGAGCACTGTCGTATAAAACAATATCAAGCCGAGGAGCGAACCTAACGGAGCCGCTTGTATCGCGGCGTCGGCAAGCCTGCCGAAAAAAGCCTTTATCACTTTCATGACCGCCTCGAAAAAAATTCCGGAACATAGATGTGCAGGCTTGCTGCGGCACACGAGACGATCCGCTTAATGCTGCTCGGTCTCCCGCCTGACATGGTTCACGGTGTCTTGTTGCACAGGGCCCGCACATCTATATTTCGGAATTTCCATTAAACTATTATTCAGCGCTCTGCACGCTAAATATTATTTTACCACATCGGCGCAGTATTGTCAAGTTTTATTTTTGACGAAACGTGATTTCGTCCCGCCGCGCAGAGCCGCGAGGTCTTATCTGCCGCCTTCCCTCATAGAATAGAGAGAATGGAGTGATACTATGGAAGAAAAAGGCGTGCTCGTTGCGCTGGCGGGGAATCCGAATGTCGGGAAATCCACAGTTTTCAACGCGCTGACGGGCTCGAAACAGCATACGGGCAACTGGGCGGGCAAGACTGTCGGCTGCGCGGAGGGTGGCTACATCTATGAAGGGCGGCGCTACACCCTCGCCGATATACCGGGGACGTACTCGCTGAGGGCGGGCTCTGCCGAGGAGACCACCGCCCGCGACTTTATCTGCTTCGGCGGCGCGGAGGCGGCAGTGGTGGTCTGCGACGCGTCGTGCCTCGAGCGCAACCTCAACCTCGCCCTGCAGGTGATGTCCGTTATCCCGCGCACTGTCGTGTGCGTCAATCTCATCGACGAAGCCGCGGGCAAGGGTATCACCGTCGATACAGCAAAACTCGCCGAGCGGCTGGGAGTACCCGTTGTCGCGGCGGCGGCTCGGAGCGGTGTCGGGCTCGCGGAGCTCTGCGAAGCCGTGGCACAGGTCACAGGAGACAAAATGCCGCCTGTTCCCGTGCGTGTGGCTCTGCCGAGTGAACTCGAAGCCGCGGCGGCAGAGCTGGCGGAGCTCATGGGCACGGATATGGGAAAAGCAGCGGCTCTGCGGCTTATGGAGGGCGATACGGGCTTTATTTCCGAAGCCGAGAAGCACGGGGCTATCAGCATTCAGGACGGCGACAGGCTCGCGGAGATAACGGCTCGGCTCGGGGAAGCGGGCTACAGCGGCGAGCACATCGCGGATACGGTCATTGCAGCGTTTTCGCGGCTCGCCGCCGATATTGCCGCGGAGGTCGTGACGTGCTCCGCCGACGAGCCCTACAGGCGCGACCGCTTCCTCGACCGCATTTTCCTCAGCCGCACCACCGGCATACCCGTTATGCTCGCGCTCTTTCTGCTGATAATGTGGCTGACCGTCGCGGGCGCGAATTACCCGTCGGAGCTGCTGTCCGCGCTCCTTGGCAGGGGCGGCGACCTCATCAGCGGGGCTCTGCACAGAGCAGGAGCTCCCCCGTGGCTGGAGGGTGTGCTCGCAGACGGCATCTACCGCACGCTGGCGTGGGTGGTATCGGTGATGCTGCCGCCGATGGCGATATTCTTTCCGCTGTTCACGCTGATGGAGGATATGGGCTATCTGCCGCGTATCGCGTTCAACCTCGACGGCTGCTTCAGGTGCGCGGGAGCTTGCGGCAAGCAGGCGATAACGATGTCAATGGGGCTGGGCTGCAACGCCTGCGGAGTTACGGGCTGCCGCATTATCGACTCGCCGCGGGAGCGTCTCATCGCCGTCATCACGAACGCATTTGTCCCGTGCAACGGCAGATTCCCGACCATTATCGCCGTGATAACGATGTTCATAGCCGCCTCGCCCGTCCTGCAGGGAAGCGTGCTCGGTGCGGTGCTGCTGCTCGGTGCGGCGATGACTTTGATGATGTCGAAGCTGCTGTCCGCGACGGTGCTGCGCGGTGCGCCGTCGTCGTACACGCTGGAGCTCCCGCCGTACCGCCGCCCGCAGGTCGGGAAGGTGCTCGTGCGCTCGCTCCTCGACCGCACGGTGTTCGTGCTCGGCAGAGCGTGCACGGCAGCAGCTCCGTGCGGACTGCTTTTATGGCTGATGGCAAACGTCCGCATATCGGGCGAAACGCTGCTCGCCCTCGTGTCGGGAGCGCTCGACCCCGTCGGCAGGCTCATGGGACTTGATGGGGTGATACTGCTCGCGTTCGTGCTCGGCTTCCCTGCGAACGAGATAGTCGTGCCGATAATCCTCATGGCGTACCTCGCGAACGGCAGTCTCGTCGATATCAGCGACACAGCGGAGCTCCGCGGTCTGCTCGCCGAGAACGGCTGGACGCTGAAAACCGCCGTCTGTATGCTGATATTCACGCTGTTCCACTTCCCGTGCGCGACCACCTGTATGACGATACGGAAGGAGACGGGCAGTCTGCGGTGGACCGCTCTTAGCTTCGCCCTCCCGACTGCGGTCGGAGCGGCGCTGTGCATTGCCGTGAATCTGCTGTTTTCGGCGCTCGGATATTGACAAAAACGGAAATATGTGCTATAGTTTTAGGGCAGTAATGCAATTTTGTTAAAAACAGGGGTAATATGAAATGAAGAAAAACGCTATCATAGCGGCTGTGCTTGCGCTCTCCTCCGCTGTAACAACTGCCTGCGGAAGCTCCGAGCTCAGCGACGAAAAGATCAGCAAGCCCGAGCCTCCCGTGCTCTATACTCAGCCCGAGACCGAGGCTACTACAGAGCCCACCGAGCCCACCACCGAGAACAAGAACAAGTCGCTCGAGGAGAGAGTCGTTGACAAGCTCAGTCCTGTGACATGGAAGTACGACAAATCCGAGATAAAGACGCAGATAGTCGGAAATGACGAGTTCGGCTACATCGAGATACCCGAGGACTGGTTCCTCGACGAGGACGTGGCGGCGCTCTCCGATGATATCCTCACCTACGAGAATGAGATGTATATACTCAACGGCAGCTACGCTATGGACTCGATGATAATGGACAAGTGCGACGCCGCTTTCGCAAGCTCGCAGGTCGAGAGCCTTCTCCGCGAGGCTGAAAGAGATCAGAGCGTGACAGAGGTGGCTTACGAGTATCCCGAGGTGGACGGCAGAGAGGCTGTATTCGTTGAATTCAAGTATGAGGAGCTCAACAAGCTGAGATACACCCTGCTCATCGGCAATGAGGAGCAGACCGAGATGCACATCATCACCTACGAGTCGAGCAACCCGAATATCGTTGACCTTCTCAAGACCTTCACGAGAAAGGCTCCCGAGGAGCTCACGACGGATACGACATCGACGGGTGATTCCACGGATACGACCGACACAACAGGCTCCGAGACGGACACCACTACCACAACAGCAGTTACAACTGCTACTGAATGATAAAAACGGCTCTGCAAATGCAGAGCCGTTTTTTGTATCATTTTATTCAGCCTCAGCTATACCCGAAACAGTAAAGTTTACCTCGACCGTTGTCCAGCCGTTGGCGAAATCGTCGGGATTTACCGCCTGAGGCGTGTAGTCGCCGATGAAGCTCGCAGCTGTTGCTGCGTCGCCGTCGCCCTCGTAGAGCTTGCCGTCAGCCGAGCGTGCGTCCTTGGGGATATTGTCCTTGGATACCCACTGGTTGTAGAGGTTGGCTCTTGTCTCCTGTCCGTCGTCGGAGGAGGTGTAGGGCTTGCCGTCAAGGGTGAGTTCCTTGCCGTCAACCTTTACGGAGTTGACCGTGATAACAGCTCCGGGGAACTTTGTCTCGCCGTCCTTTATCATTACCGCCATAAACTGGAGTCCGCTCGGAGTGTACTGGTCGTCGGGCGAGCCGGTGGTATCGAAGCGGAAGCCGACTGTGTCAGCCGTTACGCTTACGGTGTAGTCGCCGTTGCCTGTGATAGTGGGAATGCCCGCGTTGTATGCCATATAGTTCTGAGTCGGGTCGTCGCCACCCCAGTTCTGTATCCACCACTGACCGTCAACGATAGCGAGATAAGCGTCACCCGACTGAGCAACGACTGTGTCCTCGAAGTCGATGTCCTCAGCGCTGATGGCGGAGGGAGCTTCTATTGCCTCACCCGCGGTCGTTGCCTCGGTAGTTGCCTCGGTCGTGGGCTGTGTGGTTGCCTCCTCCTTGGAGCCTTCCTTCTTTCCGCAGGAAGCGAGAGCTCCGCAGACCATAGCCGAGAGGAGCATACAAGCGATAAACTTCTTCATAGTGATAACCTCTTTCATTTTCGGATTATTTTACAGAGCCGCACCGTAACAGAGGGTGGAGCGGTCTGCAACCATTATTAATGATACACAATCACAGGCGGAATTGCAATGTGCTATATGCACAAATATCTTTACCCGTCATTGTGAGTATTGCCCATCAGGAAAGCTCGAACATTCCCGTGTAGAGCTGATAGTACTTGCCGTGCATTGCGATGAGGGCTTTGTGGTCGCCGCGCTCGATTATCTTGCCGTTTTCGAGCACCATTATCGCCTTCGCGTTCCTTACCGTGGACAGGCGGTGCGCGATGACGAATACTGTTCTGCCCTCCATGAGCGAGTCCATACCCTTCTCGATGTGAGCCTCGGTGCGGGTATCAATCGAGCTCGTAGCCTCGTCGAGGATGAGCACGGGCGGGTCTGCGACCGCCGCACGCGCTATCGCGAGGAGCTGGCGCTGTCCCTGCGAGAGGTTCGCGCCGTCAGCCGTGAGCATGGTCTGATAGCCGTTTTCAAGGTGGGTGATGAAGTAGTCCGCGTTCGCGAGCTTCGCCGCCGCGTAGACCTCCTCGTCGGTCGCGTCGAGCTTGCCGTAGCGGATG
>CAMHBN010000160.1 GCA_946183385.1 uncultured Ruminococcus sp. | reverse complement strand
TGCAAGAACTGCGGATTCTATAAGGGCGTTGAGGTTCTTAAGATCGACGCTGAATAATCGGCTGACCCGATACATGAGGAGGAGAGGAGGCATAAGTCTTTCTCTCCCCCTTTTCATTTTTACGGATTTTCTATCATCTTGATTCTGGACGTGAGGGAGCTTATGGTAAAGATAAATAGTGTTGCTGACGGCTCTCCTGCCGGGAGGTGCGGGGTCCGCGAGGGCGACCTGCTCTCCGCGATAAACGGGCACAAGGTCAAGGACGTGCTCGATTATATGTACTATGCCGCCGAGACAGAAGTAACGCTTGATATCGTCCGCCACGGCGAGGAGCTCACGTTCCGCGTCGAGAAGGACGAGTACGACGACCTCGGGCTCGAATTCGAGACCTTCCTCATGGACAGCAAGCAGAGGTGCAGCAATAACTGCGTTTTCTGCTTCATCGACCAGATGCCGCCCGGTATGCGTGAGACGCTCTACTTCAAGGACGACGACGCGCGTTTGTCCTTTTTGCAGGGCAACTACGTCACACTGACGAACCTCCATCAGGAGGACATCGACCGCATAATCAAGATGAAGCTCAATATAAACGTGTCGGTGCACACGACGAATCCCGAGCTCCGCGTGAAGATGATGCACAACCGATTCGCGGGCGAGAAGCTGAAATTCATACGTCAGCTCGCGGAGAACGGCATAAAGCTGAACTGTCAGGTGGTGTGCTGTCCGAATCTGAACGACGGTGACGAGCTGAGGCGTACTCTCCGCGACCTCGGCGAGCTCATGCCCAATATCACGAGTATGGCGGTCGTTCCCGTGGGAGTCACACGATTCCGCGAGGGACTGTACCCGCTCACCACGTTCAACAAGCAGACCGCGGGCGAGACCATCGACATCATCGCCGAGTATCAGCAGGAATTCCTGCGAAAATTCAGTACAAGGACGGTGTTTCCGTCGGACGAATTCTTCCTCATAGCCGAGCGCGATATCCCCGAAGCCGAGTTCTACGAGGACTACTCGCAGTACGAGAACGGCGTGGGAATGCTGCGCTCGCTCATGGACGAATTCACGAAAGCGCTTGAAATAGCCGAATGGGAGGGCGGAGACCGCCATGTCACGATAGCGACGGGATACAGCCCGTACCCGATAATATGTCAGCTTGCAAAGCAGGCGGAGGAGACCTTCCCGCAGCTGAAATGCGACGTTGTGCGCATACGCAACGACTTTTTCGGCGATACTATCACTGTCACGGGACTTATCACTGCTCAGGATCTGATAGCCCAGCTGAAAGGGCGCGACCTCGGGGACGAGCTCCTCATATCCTCGGCAATGCTGAGACGTGACAGCGACGTATTCCTCGACGATCTGACAGTTTCCGACGTTGAGCGCGAGCTCGGCGTGCCGCTGAGAAGCTCCGCGAGCGACGGCTACGAGCTCCTCGACGCGATAATGGGAATAACCTACTGAGAGGTGACTATGGAAAAAACAAGCAGATTAAAGGTCATCAACCGCGACGCTATCAAGTACATCATCATCTTCTTTATGTTCACGGGACATCTTCTCGCGTGGCTGAGCATCGGCGATACGAAGCCCGACGGCTACTATGCGGACTGTCCGCTGTGGCAGAGGATATTCATAGAGCTGAGCCTTATCACGCCGCCAGTAATGTTCTTCTTTGTGGCGGACGGCTTCAAGTACACGCGCTCGCGGAAGAAATACGCGCTGAGACTGTTTATTTTCGGTTGTATCACGCAGGTCCCGTTCTATCTGCTGTGGTTCAGGCTTTTCGGCTGGTGGCAGACGAACGTAATGTTCGGGCTTCTGTTCGGACTTCTTGCGCTCTGTGCGTGGTATTCCAAGCTGAAGCTGTGGCAGAGGATAGGGCTTGTGATACTGTGCTGTCTCGGCTCGGCGGCGATAATGACAGAGTGGATGATATTCGCTCCTCTCATTATCCTCGGACTTCAGGTATTCCGCGAAAAGCCGAAGGCAAGGGCGATATGGTACTTCTCAATATGGGCGGTATACCTCGGAGTATCGTCAGTGCCGTCGCTGATAACGGACTTCACACCGATAAAGCTCGAAGTGACGCTTGTACACGCATTCGACTTCATCGCCGCATATCTGATAATGACGGTCTTCTACAACGGCAAAAAGGGACACTTCCCGACGTTCTCGAAGTGGTTCTTCTACATATTCTATCCCGCACACATATTGCTTGCGGTCATATTGAAACTGATAATGAAATAACAGATACATAAGAAAGGAGCGTGATACTATGTCACTTCCGATAGTTGCAGTGGTAGGACGTCCGAATGTCGGCAAGTCAACGCTGTTCAACAAGCTGATAGGTCAGCGGCTCTCCATAGTCGAGGACACCCCGGGTGTAACGCGCGACCGTATCTACTCGAAGTGCGAATGGCGCGGCAAGGAGTTCATGGTCGTGGATACTGGCGGTATTGAGCCCGACAGCGACGACGTAATTCTCGCGCAGATGAGACGCCAGTCCGAGCTTGCGATTGAGAAGGCGGACGTGATAGTGTTCGTCACGGATATACGGTGCGGAGTCACTGCCGACGACTACGCCGTGTCGCAGATGCTCATAAAGAGTGGCAAGCCCATAATCCTCGCGGTGAACAAGGTGGACAACCTCGGAGAGCCGCCGCTTGAGCTGTACGAGTTCTACAATCTCGGTCTCGGCGAGCCGTTCCCGATATCGTCGGTGCACGGTCACGGAACGGGCGATATGCTCGACGCGATATACGACTACCTCCCCGACGCTAACGAGGAGGAGTACGGCGAGGACCACATCAAGGTCGCCGTCATCGGCAAGCCGAACGCGGGCAAATCCTCGCTGATAAACAAGATAGCGGGCGAGGAGAGAGTCATCGTCTCCGATATCGCGGGCACGACGCGTGATTCCACGGACACCGTCATCGAGAACGAGTACGGCAAGTTCGTCTTCATCGACACCGCGGGCATACGCAAGAAGTCGAAGGTCACGGACAAGGTCGAGCACTACAGCGTGCTCCGCGCCTATATGGCAGTTGACCGCGCCGACGTCTGCGTTATCATGCTCGATGCTACGGAGGGCTTCACGGAGCAGGACTCCAAGGTCGCGGGCTATGCTCACGAGCAGGGAAAGGCGTGCGTAGTCGCCGTCAACAAGTGGGACCTTGTTGAGAAGGACGACAAGACGATGCAGGAGTTCCGCACAAAGCTCGAGAACGATTTCAGCTTTATGTCTTATGTGCCGTTTGTTTTCATCTCGGCAAAGACGGGACAGCGCATAAACAAGCTCTATGAGCTCATAAAATATACCTACGGGCAGAACAGTATGCGCATCTCGACAGGTATGCTCAACGATGTTCTCGCATATGCTACTACAAGGGTGCAGCCGCCGTCGGATAAGGGCAGGAGACTGAAGATATACTACATGACCCAGCCCTCGACAAAGCCGCCTACCTTCGTCACATTCGTGAACAGGGCAGACCTTTTCCATTTTTCTTACAGAAGATACATCGAAAATCAGATACGTTCAACGTTCGGACTTGAGGGAACGCCTGTGCGCTTCATAGTCCGTGAAAGAGGAGGAAACGATAAATAATGAAAGTGTTATTCGCTCTTATAATTGCTGCCGCAATAGGATATTTACTCGGCAGCCTCAATTTCTCTATAATCGTGGTACAGCTCGTCAGAGGCAAGGACATACGCACAATGGGAAGCCGCAATGCGGGGCTTACAAATACCTATCGCTGCTGCGGACCTGCCTGTGCGGGACTGACACTCCTCGGCGATGTGCTCAAGGGAGTTGTGGCAGTAGCGCTCGCACGCGTTATCGCGGGCTGGCTGAAAGTCGGCTTCCTGCCCGATAACGATGTGCACTACATCGGCTACATCGCGGCTCTGTTCGCAATAATCGGACACATTTTCCCCGTGTATTACGGCTTCAAGGGCGGCAAGGGCGTGCTTGTCGGAGCGGCTTCCTTCCTCGCTCTCGACTGGAGAGTGTTCATCGCTTTGCTGGCTATATTCATCGTTATCCTCGCAATATCCAAATATGTGTCGCTCTCGTCCATTATGGCGTCGGCTTACGGACCTCTCGCGGTGTTTATGATGTCCCTCATAGTCAACGGCACCTCGTTCGGCAGGAGCTTCCTGTACCTGATCTTGTCGCTTCCTATGGCGGCGCTGATAATCTGGATGCACCGCACAAATATCGAGCGTCTTATCAACAACACGGAGACTAAGTTCTCGTTCAGTTCAAGATATGCAGACTGAGCAGGGGAGGTACTGATATGGCAAAGATAGTTATACTCGGTTCGGGCGGATTCGGTCTCGCCATTGCTATTATGGCTAAGCAGTGCGGCAAGCACGACGTTACCGTATGGTCGAAGTTCCAGTCGGAGATAGACGATATACGCGCTCACGGCGAGCACCAGCAGAAGCTCCCCGGTGTGCAGATACCGAAGGAGATAGTGCTCACGAGCGATATTTCGTGCATAACGGGCTGCGATATCCTCATATTCGGCATACCCTCGTCGTTCGTGCGCGGAGTTGCCAAGGAGGCAAAGCCCTACATCGATGAGCATATGATAGTAGTGAATACGGGCAAGGGACTCGAGGAGGGCAGTCTGAAGCGCCTCAGCGAGGTCATCAAGGAAGAGCTTGACATCAACAGGCTCGTTGTGCTGTCGGGACCGTCACACGCCGAGGAGGTGGCACGCTGTGTGCCTACGACTATGGCTTGCGCGTCCGAGGACGCTGAGGCGGCGAAGTACATACAGTCCGAGCTCGGAAACAGCTTCCTGAGACTGTACCTCAACGACGACGTCATCGGCTGCGAGCTCGGCGGCGAGCTGAAAAATATCATCGCGCTGTGCTGCGGTATCTGCGACGGTATGGGCTACGGCGACAACACAAAGGCTGCGCTCATGACACGCGGTATCCACGAGATAGCGCGTCTCGGCAAGGCTGCGGGCGCTAAGGTGGATACATTCAGCGGTCTGACGGGCATCGGCGACCTCATCGTTACCTGCACGAGTATGCACAGCCGCAACAGACGCGCGGGCATTCTAATAGGACAGGGCATATCTCCCGAGGAAGCAGTCAAG
>CAMHBN010000159.1 GCA_946183385.1 uncultured Ruminococcus sp. | reverse complement strand
ACACTTATATCAATATACCATAAACGCGCTAAATTGTCAACATAATATAAATAAATAAATTAATATTTTTAAAAGCATTTGTCGTTCAGAAAATAAAATATATCTTGACACCGCGCAAAAGTTGTGGTATGATAATGAACACTTGCTGAAAATCAACAGGCTTCGGAAGAAGCTGCTACCATAGATTAAGGGAGACATAAAAGTGCAGATCACAACAACCAAGAGCAGACTGTTCGGTCCGCTCGTATTCTACAGGAGAGCACTTTCCATCGCTGTTCCGATAATGCTACAGTCGCTGATACAGAGCCTTGTATCCCTCGTTGACAACTTCATGGTCTCGGGGCTCGGAGACGTCTCAATGTCGGGAGTAAACGTCGCGGGACAGGTGCTGTTCATTTTCTGGGTCTACCTCAACGCGATATGCATGGCGGGCGGTATTTTCATGACGCAGTTTTTCGGTGCGGGCGACAAAAATGGTATGAAACAGGCTTTCCGCTTCAAGCTCGCAATGGGGCTTGCCTCGTTCGTTCCGTTTCTGTTCGTGTGCATAGTATTCCCGCGGCAGATACTGTCACTCATGCTTATCGGCAACACCGAGGCAGAGCTCATTCTCGACGAGGGTGTAAAATACATACAAACAGTATTCTTCATGGGCATTCCGATGACTGTATCAATGTGTATCGCAAGCTCACTCAAGGATATGGGACGGGTAAAAGCTCCTCTCATTGTGACTATCATAGCTACTCTCACAAACACGCTCTTCAATTACCTGCTGATATACGGAAACCTAGGTTTCCCCATGCTCGGAGTGCGCGGAGCGGCTCTCGCGACTGTCATCGCAAGAACGCTTGAGGTCGCCGTATTCATCATCATCTACGTGAAAACAAAGCCCGACTTCGCGGTCAGGCTGACAGAGCTTCTCGGAATCGACAGAAAGCTATTCGGAAGGATACTCAGAAAGGGCTCACTCGTGCTCTTCTGCGAGATGGTATGGATACTCTCCGAGACGCTGACTACTGCCATCTACAATGGCAGAGGAGGCGCAGATGTCGTATCGGGAATGGCTTCGAGCTTCACGTTCGCCAACCTCTTCTTCGTCGCGTTCGGCGGTATATATTCAGCAACAGGCGTAATACTCGGAAAAACGCTCGGCATGGGCAACCTTGAAAAAGCTCGGCGCGAGAAAACATGGCTGCTTTCAGGCTCGGCAGTATTCGGCGTATTCATGGGGCTTTTCGGACTCGCGACAACGCTGTTTATCCCCGTCGTGTTCGGGCGTCTCAGCGACAACGCCGTAAGTATATGCAGGCAGATGGTCATCCTTATGTCGATACTCATGCCGCTGTGGGTCTATCTCAACGCGCAGCAGGCAGTCGCCAGAGCGGGTGGTGATACCGCTATGGGCGCGTATGCCGACTCCTCGATAACGATACTGATAATGCTGCCGATGCTGTTTCTGCTCGGATTCCTGACCAATATCGGACCTGTTATGATGTATATGTGCATAAAGCTGCTCGATATACTCAAGGTGACGGTCTTTCATTTCTGGCTGAAAAAGGAACGGTGGCTGAAAAATATCACGAATTCGCCTCAGCTATCTGAAAGCAATCACAACTCATGAAAAACGACACGGTATCAACAACTTCATCAATATCAAAAAATGCAGCCCTTATGGCTGCATTTTTCATCATATAATTCATTTATCGAGTTCATTATTCTTTTTTCCGTGGTAGGCTTCCTTCTGAATGTACAACTGTTCATCAGCCAACGCAATAAGCTGAGATGCGGTTATCGCACCCGATGTACATTTCGCAGAGCCTGTACTCACAGTTATCATTGGCAACAGGTCGGCACAGCGGGCTCTGAGCTCATTGACTTCTTTTTGCAGCGGTTCCTGTATCGGCTGATCGGAAACGGATATCAATACAAATTCGTCTCCGCCATACCTTGCACAGAATCCGTGCATTCTTTCTGACACATTGCGGAGAGCATCGGCCACAAGCTGAAGCGTCTTATCTCCGACAATATGACCGAACTTATCGTTGACCTGCTTAAAATCATTCACGTCGATCATGTGTAGCCTGAAAGGCTTCTCCTCGGAAGCGTCATGCATCATGTCCTGAAGAAATATCTCCATTCTCCTTCGGTTGTTCAGACCTGTAAGGGCATCGGAATATATCTCGCTGTTCTGTATCTCAAGAAAAGCAAGAAGTATCGGAAGGAAAGTGCCCAGCGGCACTATCGGAGTCAATGGCAGAATGCCTTCGAGAACAGCAGCCGCTGACGGTATGATTATGAACAGCAAAGGCAAACGGTATTCTTTTCGTATCTTGACCTGCTTATTTAGTATGCTCTGCATAAAAGAGTAGATTCCGCTGCCGAATAACTGAATGAAAATAAAGATGAGATGGACCGTGTACCCTTTCCCCAGCTGATAAACATTGTCTTTGTCGATGTAAAAATAGAAATTTGTCACGCACGAGGATACCGTCAGAACGCAGTCTACAGCCGCAACAACATAATGAAGTCTTTTCAGGCACCTGATACTTTTCATATTGTTCTGGTCAATACGATAAAGTACAAACATACACCAGCCTAATGTCAGGAGCGTTATAGCAACCAGACCGCAAGCGCTTGTCACCTTGTTCATCAATGCATCGAAAGGGATCAAGCCGCCCTGCCCGAGAGCCCAGAAGCAGTCACTCATGAGATAAAGGATAAAGAATAGTGACATACCCTTGAAGTGACGCATCTGGAGGTCTGTTCCGACATTTTTATTCGCTTTCATGATAATGCCTATCGAAAAGAGAATACAGAAGATTTCGGTTATGATATAGGATATATATAATGCTGAATCTTTCATAATTCTATCACCTCGAAATAATACTATGGATTCCCGATAAGCAACAAAAGCAAATGCTTTCAGCTTCCCGTTTCCGCCTTGCTGCTGACATTAATGCACCGTTTCAGTTTTCCGAAAAGGACAGCTTATCCGATGTTATCGGCAGGTCGGTCACGCTGATAGCCTTCGCATCAAGCATCTGTATTGCCAGAGCATCCTTGGAGGTCACGCCGTCGCCGTTATCAACGATGTCGGCATTAGCCTTACCCTGCGGCTTCAGCTCATACTTGTCCTTGTTGGCAATAGACTGGAGGATAGCCGTTGCATCTGCGATAGTTACCCTTCCGTCCAGATTGGCATCGCCCCATGTAGATGTGCAGGGAGCGGTGCCCGATACGGTCGTTGTTGTACCTGTCGATTCGCCCGAAAAGTCGCTGACCGTGGGAGCTACATCGTCAAGGTAGGAGGTTATCCACGCAAGGGGAGCGTTCCAGTTGAGCGCCGTCTCATTCACAGACCACGCCTCACCCGAATCAACATAGCACTTCTGGCTTGCGAGAGCCCCCCTCTTCAATCCCATACCGCGGATGTAATCGTCGTTGACCGCGTCGTTAGGACCTCCGCACAGTACGCCTGCGGGAGCCTTCGGGAAATCGGGGTCAACGCCGTTAGCCCACAGCCTGTGATGAGGATACTGCATAACAGAGCCCGACTCAGTGTCGCCGTAGCCCGACACGTACGAGAAGTCGTTGCCGTTGCGTCCGAAGATGTAGTCCATAGCAGTCGAAGCACCGCTGATGTACTTGGGAGTCTGGGTTGCATCGTAAGCGTAAGCCATTACTATCGCATTATTCACAACATACGCATTTGACCCGAATTCATAACCCGAAAAATCATTTGGCTCAACAATACCGCTACTAACTTCATCAATAAAGATTGTTCCGTCGTAAGGTATTCCCATACCCGAATTATCTTCCTGTTCGAGGTAGCAATCAGCAGCCTTGCATATCGAAGCCTTCACAGCCGCAGAGTCCTCCTCGCTGAGCCGCTCATTGTTGAGATAGAGCGACAGCGTGCCGAGACCTGCCGTGCAGCCCCAGTTGAACGAGCTGAACGAACCGTTGTTCTCGCCGCCGCAGATATTGGCCGTAAGACTGAAAGCCTTGTCCATAGCCGTGGGATCATTAGGATTCTTGTATACCTTCAGCTTGTCATAGTATTCCTCATCGCCTGTTGTAGCGAAAAGCTCGCAAAGCGCCCAGTAGTATTCGTCAGTAACGTAATAGTCACCATACGGGTCTCCGCCTATCGCCTGATCAAGAGGAGCGAAATAAACATCGCCTTCTATGTTGTTCACGCCTTTGACGTCGTACTGCTCTGCGGAAGTACCGTTCTTGTCGTACCAGTCCGCTTTATGCTTTTCCGCAGCAGCAAGACCTGTCTTGGCATTTTCGAGGCACTTCGCGGCGAATTCGTCGTCGATACCTTCCCAGAGACGTGCTGCCTGAGCGGCACACGCCACCATATTGAATGTAGCCGAATACGTCGGCGGCATAACGATGCGGGTCACATTGTCATAGCCTTCATATATCCATGCGTGTACAGCAAGACCTGTCCATTTGTGGTCCTGCATCTTGTGATAAACAAGTCCTGCGTCCTCACCGAAATACGGGTCGTCAGACTTTACCATCATATCGAACATCCACTGTAGCTCGACCCTCGCCTCATCGAGTGCATCGGGAGAGCCCTCGGCATTGTTCTTGTCCTGAGGAATAAGGATGGACTTGCCGTCCTCCCACTTCTCATCGGCGCCAAGGTGCTTGGACATCTCATACATATTCTGGAGCGTCCATACAGAGAAACCGCCGCTGACAACACATTTGCTGTGATTGCCCGATTCATACCAGCCGTTTGTAGCTGTTATCTCATAATCCTTGTTGCCGTCAAACTTATCGGAGTAATAATTTACCCACTTGGGCTGAACATAAGCGGTATCGGGATTGTGACCGAACTTCTCGTGAGCAAGAGAAGCGGCGTCCTCATTCTTTATATACTGCTGCTCTATCGTAACACCTGAGCGGTTCTGATAGAAATAGCTCATGGAGTCGCGGAGAAGTCCGTCATATACGTTATCGGAAATGCTGAACGGATGGGACTTGTTCATCTGGTACTGCCTGAGCGTTTTCCAGTTCGTCCACATAACTTTATCGCCGTCGATTTTCGTATCAAATGCCTTCTCCAGTATACCGTACTGTGTACCCGAAACGCCCGTATCATCCTTTACAACGATGTAAT
>CAMHBN010000158.1 GCA_946183385.1 uncultured Ruminococcus sp. | reverse complement strand
AAATTACTCCCTTTGTCTTGTTGTACTTTCCTTTGCCGTCAAGTATTACAATTAGCGAGAGTATCAATCCTGCAATTCCAAGCATAAAACAGGACGAACAGGTAAATACAGATATTATTGAAATTACCAGTGCCACCGTGTCTAAAACGTATTTTTTCTGTGATGTGGAATTTGCATTGTTATTCATAATTATACCTCCTTTGGCGAGCGAATCCGCTTCGTTTTATTAATTATAACATTTTCAGATTCAATTTACAATAATAATACAATACAAACTTCTTGCAATTTTATTGTATATTTTATCAGAAAAATGTTAGATAATAATTACAAGGAGTGTGAGAATATGTTTAAATTACAAAAAGGATACGATGAATATGTCACGAAGACGTTCAGGCTGCCGCGGGAATTCGTCGAAAAGCTGGAAAAGCTCGCCTTCGAGAACAACCTCTCGCTGAATCAGCTCGTACTGCAATGCCTCAAATACGCGATAGACAATCTCGACACTTCTGAAAATGAGAACGAAAAATAAGGCTGCATCGGTTTGGTGCAGCCTTTAGTCTTATCTGCCCGTTTCAGGCAGAGCCCTCGAAAAAAGCACCCCTGCGGGTGCTTTTTCTTTTAGAATGATTTCGATTCGAGCGTTATGCACATCACAAGATAGCCTATCATAAGTATGAGCGAGACTATCGAGCCGCCCGAAAAGCTCGAAGTGAAGAGGTTTATCACCGAGAAGACGAGCGATACATAAGCGAGCTTCTTGCACTGCGTGTAGTCGCCCTTGAAGCCTGCGATAGCCATAAAGAGCGTTATCAGCGTGAAGACGAAGGCGAGTGCCGCACCGAGCAGACCCGCGCTGATGAATGCGCTCAGTATTGCGATGACAGACCATACGATGAGCAGAACGTTGATGACCTTGAATGCGATTTTCATAGTTTTTCTCCTTTTACGATATCATTATTTCTGAAGCGTTCCGTGTGAGAGCGATTTCAGATATGCGTTGATGAAGCCGTCGAGGTCGCCGTCCATGACTGCCTGTATGTTGCCGTTCTCGAAGCCTGTGCGGTGGTCCTTGACGAGGGTGTAGGGCATAAATACGTAGGAGCGTATCTGCGAGCCCCATGCTATCTGGTTCTGCACGCCCTTGATGTCCTCTATCTTTTCGAGATGCTCGCGCTCCTTTATCTCGATGAGCTTCGAGCGGAGCATCTTCATCGCGTAGTCCTTGTTCTGGTACTGGCTGCGCTGAGTCTGGCACGATACCACGATACCCGTGGGCTTGTGGATAAGGCGTACAGCCGAGCTGGTCTTGTTTACCTTCTGACCGCCTGCACCGCTGGAGCGGTAAACCTCCATGATGAGGTCTTCCTCGCGTATCTCTACCTCGATGGAGTCGTCGATCTCGGGCATAACTTCGAGAGCCGCGAATGATGTGTGGCGTCTGCCCGAGGCGTCGAACGGTGACACGCGGACAAGTCTGTGCACGCCCGATTCCGACTTCATATAGCCGTAGGCGTTGTCGCCTTCGATGAGTATCGACGCCGATTTCAGACCTGCATCGTCGCCGTCGAGGTAGTCGAGGAGCTCGACCTTGTACTCGTGGCGCTCAGCCCAGTGGTTGTACATACGGTAGAGCATCTCCGCCCAGTCCTGAGCCTCTGTTCCGCCTGCGCCCGCGTGGAAGGTGAGGATGGCGTTCGAGCCGTCGTACTCGCCTGTGAGGAGAGTTGAGAGCTTTTCCTCCTCGAGCTTGGTCTTGAATGCGTCGGACTCGGTCTTTATCTCGTCAACGGAGCTCTCGTCGTCAGCCTCTATCGAAAGCTCGATGAGGGCGATGATGTCCTCGAGGCTGTCGTTGAGCTTGTTGAACTTATCTATCTTGCGCTCGAGGGACTTTGTCTCCTGAAGCACCTTCTGCGAGTTTTCGAGGTCGTCCCAGAAGCCGTTTGCCTCGGTCTGCTTGTTAAGCTCAGCCACTCTTTCCTTTGCGGCTTTGATATTCAGAACGTCGGCGAGCTCTTCCATTTCCTTGCGGTAGCCGACCATTTCGACTCTCAGTTCGTCAAGAATAATCATAATTCGGAATCCTTTCTTTGCTTGATAGGTCACATACGAAACTATTATACCACATATTATCTCAAATGTCAAATAAACTGTGCAGGGGGCGTTCCCTACAGAAAACAAATACACCTCTTGAAATATATGTCGGAATATGGTAGAATATATTAGTTACGACGAAAGGAGATGTTACGCTTGGAAGCATCAGAATATAAATGTCCAAACTGCGGCGCCGACCTGAAATTCGACCCGACGATACAGACCCTCGCCTGTGAATACTGCGACAGCTCGTTCACGATGGAGGAGATAAAGAAGATATACGCCGAGCTTGAGGCTCTGCCGACCGACGAGGCTCTCGAGGAGGCAAAGGACGAGTTCGCCGAGCATACCCAACTCTACTACTGCAAAAGCTGCGGTGCCGAGATAATGGCTGACGACCGGCAGACAGCGCTGTTCTGCTACTACTGCCACAACCCCGTCATCCTCTCGGGCAAGCTCACGGGCGACTACAAGCCCAACAAGGTCATCGGATTCAGATACACGCGCGAGCAGGCTCTCGACGCCTTCAAGGAGTGGTGCAAGGGCAGAAAGTTCGTGCCGAGCGACTTCAAGTCCGACCAGCAGCTCGAAAAGATGACGGGACTGTATGTTCCGTTCTGGGTGGCTGACTGCGACGTTGACGCGCATTACTCGGCAGTAGGCAAGAAGGTGCGCACGTGGACGTCGGGCGAGTACGTCTACACCGAGACGAAGGAGTACAGCATCGTCAGGAACGCCCGCATCCTCACCAAGGGCATACCCGCCGACGGCGAAAGCAAGATAGACGACCTGCTCATGGAGGCTATCGAGCCCTTTGACTACAAGGATATGAAGGATTTCTCGATGTCATACCTCAGCGGATTCTACGCCGACAAGTACGACGTTGACCGCGCGGGAGTGCTTCCGCGTATACGTGAGCGAGCCGACAAGGTCAGCCGCGAGCAGGTACATAACAGCATCGGCAATTATTCCTCCATAAAGGTCGAAAACGAGACCTACAACCTCCTCAGGACCGACTGGAGCTATATGATGCTCCCCGTGTGGTTCATGAGCTACAAGTACAAGGGTAAGGTGTACGAGTTCGCGATGAACGGTCAGACGGGCAAGCTGGCGGGTACTCCGCCGCTGTCGAAGGCGAAGCTTGCTGGCTTTACGTCCATTATCGGCTTCATCGTCTTCCTCATCCTGTTTATAGGAGGGCTGATGACACAATGAGACGTTTTTTTGCAGCAGCAGCAACTGTGCTGACGCTTATCCTTATCCTTCCCGTGTTCGCGGTCACAGCCTTTGCGGATAACGATTACGCGGGCTGGTCGGGTGACATCTCGCTCTCGATGGTCGAAGACAATGCGGGAGTATTTGACAAGCATCCCGATGTCCTTGACGCGCTGAATCAGGAGCTGAGGGATACCGCGGCAAGGCTTCAGCTGAATATCTACGTGCTGCTTGCGGGCCCGGAGCACTATATGAGCGACAGCGAAACGGTCACATTCTGCAACAGGACTTACGACGAGCATTTCGGCGCGGACACCGACGGCGTGATCTTCTTCATTGATATGACAGGCAAGAAGCCCGCTTACGACCATATCCTTACCGAGGGCAACGCCATAATGTTCTACGACGGCAAGACGGATGCTATCCGCGAGGCGACCTACGAGTATCTGCCGTCCTCGGAGGAGGGCAACTACGCCGAGCATTACTCCGATATCAAGCGCGGCGTTGAGTGCTTCCTGCGCGGTCTTGAAACATATCAGAGCGAATTCAGGTCGGGGCTGAAGTATTACTACAACAGCCATACTGACAGGTACGTCTACTACTTTAACGGAAAGCTTGTCATCTCGAAGCACAAGCCGCCTGTTGTATACCTGCGCTCCTTCCTCATCGCATTTTTCGGAGGAAGTCTGACCAACATCATCGCCTTCTTTATAGGCAAGAAGAACTACAAGTTCAAGAGCAAGACCAACCCGAATATATACCTCTCGAAGGAGGAGTCGCGGTTCAGTACGAAGGATGACGTGTTCCTGCGCTCGCATACCTCAAAGACGCATATCCCGCAGAGCAGCGGCAGCAGCGGAGGCAGCGGAGGCAGTCACCGCAGCGGCGGAGGCGGAGGCGGCGGCTATCATGGCGGCACCTTCGGCGGCAGCGGCGGACATCGCTGATTTGATTCGGAATTCGTAATGCGGAATTCGGAATTATTGTAGGGACGCGCATTGCGCATCCGCCCCTACAGAGTTTGTCGCAAAGGGAATAAAAATCCCTTGACAAATACAGATGTTTATGTTATAATGCACTCATAAACCTGTGAAGAAGTGTGAGTAACCGCTTCATAAGCGTTTCAGAGAGCCTGCGGTAGGTGCGAGCAGGTGCGCGGAGATTCGGCGAATGGGCTTCCGAGGGCGGACTGAAAGGGCATATCGCCCGAGTATGCGAGCCGCAGCGGTACTGCGTTACCAAATCCCGTGTATCTTAATTGTACACACGAGCGGACGTATCATTACGTCAAGCGGGGTGGCACCGCAGAAGCTAAGTTTATCGGCTCCTGTCCCTGACATTTTTCGATGTCGGACAGGAGTTTTTATTTTGTCCGAAAAATAACAATAAAGGAGAAATAGCTATGTCAAACGAAAAGATCCCTTACAAAATCTACCTTGAGGAGAGCGAGCTCCCGAAGCAGTGGTACAATGTGCGCGCTGATATGAAGAAGAAGCCCGCTCCGCTCCTCAACCCCGGCACAGGCAAGCCTGTAACAGCCGAGGAGCTCGGTGCTGTATTCTGCGACGAGCTCGTTAAACAGGAGCTCGACGACACAACTCCCTACATCGATATCCCCGAGGAGATACTCTCATTCTACAAGATGTACCGTCCCTCTCCTCTCGTAAGAGCATACTGCCTCGAAAAGGCACTCGGTACTCCCGCAAAGATATACTACAAATTCGAGGGCAACAACACCTCGGGAAGCCACAAGCTCAATTCCGCTATCGCGCAGGCTTACTACGCTAAAAAGCAGGGTCTCAAGGGCGTTACTACCGAGACCGGCGCTGGTCAGTG
>CAMHBN010000157.1 GCA_946183385.1 uncultured Ruminococcus sp. | reverse complement strand
CGATGACGAGAGTAGCCTTTGAGGATTCGGCGTCCTGTTCCCACGTACCCGTTACTGCTCCGCTGATGGTGTTGTCGGCGTTGAGCGATATCGTCTGGTAGTTGATAATTTTACCGTCAGTTGATGTGCCGTGGTCGATGAATTCATAAGCACCGACGATATCGGAGACGTCATAGCCGCCCTCCCATATCTCGTCGCCGCTGTACTCGAAGGGCGCTATCACAGGCCAGCCGTCCTCGTTGAAGTACATCGAATGTACGCGCACCTCGTGGAACTCCGCACCGTCGTCGAAGCGGGTGTGGTATACGAGGTACCACCTGCCGTCATCGTCGCGGAGGACGGAGTTGTGTCCGCACGCCATATAGGCCTTGCTTAGCGAGCTGAACTTGTAGTTGCCCATCACCTTCAGACCCACGCTGTCGAGGTTGGGATTCGTCGGGAGCACGGCGTTGCCGCCTGCGGGGTCGGTGAACGGACCGAGCGGACTCCTTGAGCGGAAAACTCGCATATTATAGCCGCCTGTGGAGGTCAGACCGCCGTAGGTCACCCACAGGTAGTAGTAGCCTGTGTCGCGGTTGTACTCGATGAACGGACCCTCGCCCGATTTGCCGTAGCCGCCTGAAATCTTCGTGCCGAAGTAGCTGTCCACCATGCGCCCGTCGGAGGTCGTGCCCGTCTTCGGGTGTATGAGCTGACCCGTTTTCGGGTCTACCTCAAGCGTGAATATGCCGCCCGACCACGATCCGTAGCACATATACATCTTACCGTCGGTGCTGTAGTAGATAGTCGGGTCGATGGCGTTCGGGAAGAGCTGGTTGTTGAAGTTGTCCTTGTTGAACCAGCTGTTGTTGAAGGTGACCTGTCCCGCCGCGATGAGCTCGTCCACGTTGGTTGAGGTGTACTTGCGGTTGACGCGCTTGGTGTCGCTGGTCGCGTAGCTGTCGTTGTTGGTGAAGCCCGAGTATATGAGCGTATCAACGAAGGTGTACGGACCCTCGATATTCTTAGCCGCCGCGCAGGCAATGACCGAGCGCATATAGGTCGAGGACGTGCAGAAGTACATCAGGTACGCGCCCTTGCTGCCGTCCTTGTTTACGTAGTCGGCGTCCCACACGACGTCGGGAGCCCATACCGCGAAGCCGCCCTTGCAGTCCTCGAGGTCCTCGCCCGCCCAAGCGAAGGCTTTGGCGAGATTCTGCGAGAGGTTGCCGAATTCGACGTTGTTTGTCCGCGCATAGCCGTTCGCGAAGGTCTTCCAGTTTTGCAGGTCTGCGGACTTCGCCGCCTCTATGTGCGAGCCGAAAACGTAGTAGGTGCTGCCGTCCTTGACAATGGACGGGTCGTGTACCGATACCCTTGTGCCTGCTGCGTCGGCGATGCGTCTCGGAGCTCCGCCGAGAGCCGATGTTCCGCACACGAGACAGCCCGCGAGCACGAGGGACAGAAGCTTTTTCAATTTCATTTCCTTCTCCTTTCTGTCCGGGAATTTCCCCATTCCGTCCCGAACAGCCCTTTTAAGACATTATACCATATACAGGAGGCGGAAACAATTGCATTTTATTCCAAAAAGGTGTATTTTTTTGCACTTTTGTATTGAAATTTACAAATCATTGTGATATAATGGCATTATATTCAGCAATGCTTGGCGTTGCTTCTGCTTAGGAGGTTTATATTATGGCTGTTTGTTACAAATGCAATACTGAGTTTACGGGCAAGTTCTGTCCTGCCTGCGGCACTCAGGCGCAGATGGGACCCGCTCCCGTACAGTACGCTAACCGTATGGCTGCACCCGTATACAGCAATGTTGTTGCTGCTGCTCCCACACACACAACGTCCGTTATGGGCTGGATAGGCTGGATGATACTCATCTCGCTCCTGCCGATTCTCGGAGTAGTTATCATGGCTCTCGCTGCGACAGATGAGTCTGCGAAAAACTTTGCGAAGGCCATACTGGTACTTATTCTCGTGGGAATCATTTTAGGTCTGATAGCCGTCGGAGCGGTATTCGGGTTAGCGGCTTTGAACTCGAACTGAGGAAAATACATATTGCAAAGGACTGACAGGAATCATCCTGCCAGTCCTTTTTTGTCACATTATGTAGGGGACGGCGTCGTCGACGTCCCGCACAGTTACCGCCTTTCGCGCGGCTTGAAGACCGCGTTGATGACGCCGCTCAGCACGGGCACGGCGGCGCTCAGTCCCAGAGCCGTCAGCAGCTGGTCGGAGGTAAGCGCTACCGTGTCGAATACGGTGCGGAGCTGTGGCACGAGCATCGCCGCCGCGAGAGCTCCCACCGACACCAGCACCGCAAGTACGAGCTTTACATTGCTCAGCAGGTTGATGCCGAAGAGGGAGCGCCGCTCAGACTTGCACTCGAAAACGTGTATCAGCTGCGACATCACCAGCGTGACGAGAGCCGCCGTCCGCCCTGCTTCGAGGCTGCCGCCCATCCGCAGTACGAGCGAGAACGCGGCAAGCGTCGAAAGCCCGATGAATATGCCGCGGAACACGATCTTACACATCAGTCCGCCCGAGAAGAAGCCCTCGTCCGAGCGCCGCGGCGGACGGCTCATTATGTCCTTTTCGGGCGGCTCGAGCCCGAGCGCTATCGCGGGCAGACCGTCCGTGACGAGGTTGACGAGCAGTATCTGCGCGGGCAGGAGCACTATCGGCATACCCATGACGATGCCGCCGAACATCGTCAGCACCTCGCCGATGTTGCACGAGAGCAGATACCGCACGAATTTGCGGATATTCGCGTATACGCAGCGCCCCTGCTCGACCGCGTTCACGAGGGTGGCGAGGTTGTCGTCGAGTAGTATCACGTCCGCCGCCTGCTTGGTGACGTCCGTGCCCGTAACTCCCATAGCTACGCCGACATCGGCTTCCTTGACCGCGGGGGCGTCGTTCACGCCGTCGCCCGTCATCGTGACTATCTCGCCGCGGCGCTTGAAGCTCCGCACGATACGTAGCTTATGTATCGGCTCGACGCGGGCAAACACGGTGTATTTGCCGATATTGCGGTCGAGCTCCTCGTCGGTCAGCTCGTTGAGCTCCGCGCCCGTGATAGCCTTTCCGCCCTTGAGCAGCCCCGCCTTTTTCGCGACCGCGACCGCCGTGTTCTTGTGGTCGCCCGTTATCATCACCGTCCGTACAGAAGCCGCCGCGCACCTGCGTATCGCAGTCTTTGCCTCCTCGCGAGGAGGGTCGAGCATACCCGTCAAGCCGAGGAATACGAGCCCGCCGCGGTCGGGGTCGAAGCTGTCGCAATCGCAGTACGCGAGGGCGAGCACTCTCAGTGCGCGGTCGGACATCTCAATGACAGTGCGCGAAATCTCGCTCCGAATCGCGAACGTGAGCGGCAGGAGCTCGCCGCTGTCGGACATATAGCGCGTACAGCGGGGGAGTATGACCTCCTCCGCACCCTTGTAGTAGGCGCGGTTCCCGCCGACCTGCACCGCCATAAAGCGGGTCTCGCTGTCGAACGGGTACTCCTTCAGCCGCGGGGAATCAGCTTCGAGAGCCGGCTTCATCAGTCCCGCTTTAGCCGCCGCGACAAGTATCGCGACCTCGGTCGGGTCGCCTGTGACCTCCCACTCGCCCTTGCCGAGGACTGCTCCCCGCCGACGCGAGCTCGGCTTGCCGCCCGAAACAGACGCGTCCGAGCAGAGCACTCCGCACCGCAGAGCCTCGTTCAGTGCCTTTTCAGCCATGGGATTCACGGCGATATTGTCCTCGCCGCGCGTGACCTCGCCGCTCTTGCGGTAGCCCATTCCGCTGAAATAGTAGCGGCTTCCGACGGTCGCGAGCTCGGTGACGGTCATCTTGTTCTCGGTGATAGTGCCCGTCTTGTCGGAGCATATCACCGACGTGCAGCCGAGAGTTTCCACGCTGTGGAGCTTGTTCACGAGAGCTTTCTGCTTAAGCATTCGGCTCACCGCGAGGGCGAGGGCGATAGTCACCGTCGCGGGCAGACCCTCGGGGATAGCCGCGATAGCAATGGTTATGCCCGTCATCAGCATATTGAAAACGTCCTCGCCGCGGAGCACGCCCGCTCCGAACACCGCCGCGCACACGATGAGGCATATTATAGCCACGACCTTGCCGAGCTCCGCGAGCCGCTTTTGCAGGGGAGTCAGCTCCTTGTCGATATCGGCGAGGAGGTCGGAGATCCGCCCCATCTGCGTGCGTCTGCCCGTCGCGATGACGCGGGCGCGGCACGTCCCGCGGACGGCAGATGTGCCGCAGTAGACGATGTTGGGCTTGCCTATCGAGTTGTCGGTATCGGTCGCGAGACCTGCCCGCTTTGCCACGGCTTCGGATTCGCCCGTGAGTATCGCCTCGTCGCAAAAAAAGCCCGCCGAGCTCAGTATCACGCAGTCTGCGGGGACACGGTCGCCCGCCTCGAGCTCGATGACGTCCTCGGTCACGAGCCGTGCCGCCTCAATCTCGCGGAGCTCGCCGTCGCGGTAGCACTTCGCAGTCGGAGCCGTCATCGAGCGCAGGGCTTCGAGGGTGTGCTCGGTGCGGAACTCCTGAATGAAGCCGAGAATGGCGTTCAGCAGGACTATGAGTATAATGGTGACGGCGTCCGAGACCTCGCCGAGCAGTACGGACACGACCGTCGCGCCGAGGAGTATCATCACCATAACGTCCTTGAACTGTCCGACGAAAATCCTCACCGCGCCGACCTTTTTCTTCTCGCCGAGGACGTTCCCGCCCTCACTTTTCAGGCGAGCCGCCGCCTCTTTTTCGGTAAGTCCCATATCATTCACTCCTTTGGGTAAAGCTGTCCATAAATGATATGCGGACGGACTGTCAGTTATTCGTAGATGTTGTAGTGGCGCGCATTGCGAGTCCGTCAATTCTCGCCGTTCCACGGACGACCAATGGTCGTCCCTACACGGAAAATCCGTAGGGGCGCATTCCGGGCGCCTGATGGCAAACGGCATTTAAATCTCGTGCGGAGATAACTCCGCAGGCGAGCAATTGCAGAACGGCAGAAGGGGACGCCTTCTCTTACAAGGCGTCCCCTCTCAAAAAACAGTCCACTGGGCTGTTTTTTGATTCACCCCTTGCGAGGCGCCTTCGATTAGTTTCGCCGTTCTTTAAAAGCTGTGAACGGCGACCAGAGGCTCTGCCTCTGGACTC
>CAMHBN010000156.1 GCA_946183385.1 uncultured Ruminococcus sp. | reverse complement strand
GAGTGCTGGATAGTTCCCGAGGAGGGCGCTGACCTCGCTAAGATCGAGAACGACATCAAGACAATGAAGAACTACTTCGACGAGTACGATACAACAGTAAACTTCATCACTGAGGAAGAGTTCGACGCCAAGCACAACAAGATGCCTCACGGCGGCTTCGTAATGAGAAGCGGCTTTACAGGCGACGGCGAGAAGACTCACCAGATGATAGAGTATTCGCTCAAGCTCGAGTCCAACCCCGAGTTCACAGCAAGCGTGCTTATATGTTACGCAAGAGCAATGGCTCGTCTCAAGGCTGAGGGCGCAACAGGCTGCAAGACAGCATTCGACATCGCACCCGCATATCTTTCGCCTCTTTCGGGCGAGGAGCTCCGTGCAAAAATGCTTTGATTCACAACGCATAATGATACTCCTTTCGGCGCATAATAACGCTGAAAGGAGTGTTTTTTATGGTTGAGAGAGACACTGTGCGCCTGCTTCGCGAGTGCGATTCCGGCGTGAAAATGGGAATAACGGCGATAGACGAGGTCATCGGGCACGTCAAGGGCGGCAAAATGCAATCCATACTGCGTGACAGCAAGCATGAGAGCGAGCGCCTTCAGACCGACCTGCAAAAGGTGCTGCACGACTACCACGACGATGGCAAGGCCCCGAATCCCGTCGTGCAGGGAATGTCGTGGGTGAAGACTAACTGGGAAATGCTCATTGACGGCACCGACAGCAAGATTGCGGAGCTGATGATGGACGGCTGTAATATGGGGATAAAGTCCCTGAGCCGCTATATGAACCGGTACAAGGCAGCGGACGAGCGCTCGAAGGACATCGCCAAGCGTCTGATAAGCTCCGAGGAGAAGCTCTCGGTCGATATGCGCCAGTATCTATGACGGGAAAAGCGGGCGAACACTGTTCGCCCGCTGTGTCTACCACAATACAACAGAAAAGGCGGCTCTTTGAGCCGCCTTTTCTTATAGCTTATCGTGGAATGTACGGGAGATAACGTCGTCCTGCTGCTCCTTGGTGAGCTTGACGAAGTTTACCGCATAGCCCGAAACTCTTACTGTGAGCTGCGGGTACTTTTCGGGGTGAGCCTGCGCGTCGAGCAGAGTCTCACGCGTGAACACATTCACGTTGAGGTGATGACCACCTTTCTCGACATAGCCGTCGAGCAGTTCGATGAGGTTGTCAACCTGTTTATCGTTAGCCATAGTTATCCTCCTTTATTCGTTATCGACGGCGTCCTCGGTCGGCTGACAGCACGCGCCTTTTACGCCGCATACGTCAGTGCTTTTCACGGTATCTACCTTCAAGCCCTCGCCGTCATTGTCGGAAGTTATATTTACGTGACCGCTTCCCTGCGACATAAGCTTATCAATCAGTTCAGCGATCTCCTCGGGAGTTTTTCCCTCGGGAGAGATAATATCAGTCATTGTCAGCCTCCGCCGCAAGCTTTTCGAGGTCGAGGTCGCCCGCGAACACCTGCATATCCTTTCCGAGAGCGTCGGGGATAATGGAGAAGGTGTTGGAGATACCGTCCTGTGCGTTCTTGAACGGGAGCTTAGCCACCGAAGCAAGCGAAGCTACAGCACCGTGGGTATCTCTGCCGTGCATAGGATTGGCACCGGGAGCGAGCGGAACGCCCTGCTTGCGGCCGTCGGGAGTATTGCCCGTCTTTTTGCCGTAAACGACATTGGAAGTGATGGTGAGTATCGACATCGTGGGGATACTGTCGCGGTAGGTGTGGTGCTTTCGTATGCAGTCCATGAAGTTGCGAACAACGGTGACAGCTATCTGGTCAACGCGGTCGTCGTTGTTGCCGTACTTCGGGAAATCTCCCTCTATCTCGTAGTCAACGACCACATTTTTAGCCACGTCAACGACATTGCCCGCCTTGTCCTTTATCTCGATGTCCTTGCGGATGGGCTTTACTTTAGCGTATTTGATAGCCGAGAGCGAATCCGCAACGACCGACAGACCCGCGATACCCGTCGCAAAATAGCGCTTTACTTCGCGGTCGTGGAGAGCCATCTGAAGCCTCTCGTAGCTGTACTTATCGTGCATATAGTGGATAACGTTGAGGGTATTCACGTACAGACCCGCGAGCCACTCCATCATATCCATATACTTCTGCCATACATCGTTGAAGTCGAGGTACTCGCCCTCAACGGGTCTGAACTTTGGACCTACCTGCAAGCCGAGGCGCTCGTCAACACCGCCGTTTATGGCGTAGAGCAGGCACTTCGCGAGATTGGCTCTTGCGCCGAAGAACTGCATCTCCTTGCCTACGACCATTGACGAAACACAGCAGGCGATAGCGTAGTCGTCGCCGTGAATTTCGCGCATCATATCGTCATTCTCGTACTGTATCGACGAGGTCTGAATGGACATCTTCGCGCAGTATACCTTGAAATTGCGCGGGAGCTTAGTAGACCAGAGCACGGTCATATTCGGCTCTGGAGCAGTACCGAGGTTTTCGAGGGTATGCAGATAGCGGAAGCTGTTCTTCGTTACGAGGTGCTTGCCGTTTACGAGCAGACCGCCGATGGACTCGGTTATCCACGTCGGGTCGCCCGAGAAGAGCTCGTTGTACTCGGGAGTACGCGCGAACTTGACGATACGGAGCTTCATAATGAAGTGGTCGATGAGCTCCTGTGCCTGCGACTCGGTGAGGATACCGCGGTCGAGGTCGCGCTGGATATAGATATCGAGGAAGGTCGAGGTGCGTCCGAGCGACATAGCCGCGCCGTTCTGCTCCTTGACAGCGGCGAGGTAGCCGAAGTAGAGCCACTGAACAGCCTCCTTGGCGTTGGCGGCTGGCTTGGAGATATCGAAGCCGTAAATCTCGCCGAGCTTTTTCAGTTCTTCGAGAGCACGTACCTGCTCCGCGAGCTCCTCACGGAGACGGATATTTCTCGAAGTCATTCTCACGAGCGAGGTATCAATCTGGTGCTTCTTGTCCTTGATGAGGATGTCCACGCCGTAGAGCGCAACACGTCTGTAATCGCCGATGATACGACCTCTGCCGTAAGCGTCCGGCAGACCGGTGAGTATCGCAGAGTGGCGGGCAAGCCTCATCTCAGGAGTATAGGCGTCGAAAACTCCCTGATTGTGGGTCTTGCGGTACTTGGTAAATATCTCGACTACCTCGGGGTCGACCTCATAGCCGTACTCCTTGCACGCCTGCTGAGCCATACGGATACCGCCGAAGGGCTGGAGAGCACGCTTGAAGGGCTTGTCCGTCTGGAGACCCACTATCTGCTCGAGCTCCTTGTCGATATAGCCTGCGCCGTGGGAGGTGATAGTCGAGATTATCTTAGTGTCCATATCGAGAACACCGCCTGCCTCGCGCTCCTTCTGCGAGAGCTCCATGACCTCAGCCCACAGCTTTTTGGTGGCTTCGGTAGGCGGTGCGAGAAAGCTGTCGTCGCCGTCGTAGGGAGTGTAGTTGTGCTTAATGAAATTCCTTACATTAATGGAGGTATTGCACCATCTTTCCTCGGTGAAGCCCTCCCATTCCTTGGGAAATTCCTTAAGATAGTCAAACATAGCATCAAGACTCCTTTTTACTTTTTTGATTTTGCTGATCTGACGGGCTGTTTCTCTTTCTTGTTTGTTCTCTCTTTTTTTATTTTAGGCTTTTTCTCGTCCTCACGGACAGGTGAGGCGATACCAAGCTTTTTCTCTCTTGCTTCGAGCACATCGAACGACAGCTTGTAAATAGTTGCCGCGAGCGGAACGCCGACCAGCATACCCACGATACCGAACAAACTGCCGCCTACGGTAACAGCCGCGAGCACCCATATACCGGGCAGACCGATAGAGTCGCCGACTACCTTCGGATAGATGATATTGCCCTCGAACTGCTGAAGTATCAGAAGGAAGGCTATGAATATGAGAGCCTGCATAGGGTTCTCGGTCATTATGATGAAGGCACTTATGCCCGCACCGAGGAATGCTCCGACTATGGGGATAAGAGCCGTAACGCCAACGAGAGTACCGCTCATAGCGGCGTATGGGAGCTTCAGTATCGTCATACCTATGAAGCACAGCGAGCCGAGGATAATAGCCTCAATGAACTGACCCACGAAGAAGTTGCGGAAGCACTCGTGACCCGTCTTGCAGACATGGTTCACTATCCTGTTGAGCTTATCGCTGAAATAAGCGGCTTGGATGCGGTTGAGGTCCGCGAGTATCTTATCCTTGCGCAGAAGGAGATATATCGCGAAAATGAAAGCAATGATGTAGTTGGTGACAGTTCCCGCAATAGTGCTGACGATACCGACTGCGGAGCTGATGAACCCGAGCACACCGTGCTGAACGAATTCGGAAACGCTTTCGGTTATCGTAGCCCAGTCAAGCTTTGTGACGTCGAATTCATTGAAGAGGTCGCTTGCCTGCTTCTGCAATTCCGGATACTCACTGAGCTTTTTCAGAATGTAGACCTTGGCGTCGTTGTACAGCGGCGGTACTTTTAAAGTTATGAGCTTTACAGCGTTGATTATCTCGGGGACAATGATATTGAGCACGAGCGCGAGTATCGCGGCGGCGCTCAGCAGGGAAAGCACGAGGCAGACGGGTCGCCGCGTGACCTTGACGAATTTCTTCTCGCTTTTGGGGAAGTATTTCTTCTCGTACCAGCACATTATGATGTTGATGATGTAGGCAATGACAGCTCCGAGCGCGAGCGGGTAGACAGCCTTTGCGCCCATTGAGAGCAGGTTGCCGAAGAACGCGAAATTCTTGACTATCAGGCATGACAGGATAGCGATAACAGCGATAGTCAGATAGCGTTTCAAGTATTTTTTATCCATTTCAATGAAGCGGCAGAAGCCGCGCCTCCTGATGATTCTATAAGATTATTATACAACAGTTGCACCGTTATGTCACGCGAATAATTGTTAATTTTTTGTGAACGGATTTTACAGATTTTACTTGACCGCTGCGTTATTGCGTGATATAATGAAGTAAAGAATGAGGTGATACCTTTGAACGACAATTTCAGCGCAAATTCGCGCTCTCTTTACTCTATAGGACGCGTCACGGTTGACAGGAGCCTCCACACCCAGAGCGGCAGCGAAGCTTTTTTCAGCTACTTCGGCAACAGCGTCACATATTCGATACGCCGCACCATAGACGAGGAGGACTTCCCTCGCCTTGAGGAGTGCATTGCACGGGCG
>CAMHBN010000155.1 GCA_946183385.1 uncultured Ruminococcus sp. | reverse complement strand
GATATGCCGCGGAATATGAGCGACAGGATAACGCCCGAGTTTCCGCGAGCTCCCCTCAGCAGAGCCGAAGCTGCCGCCGACGCTACGTCGCACACCTTTACGCTGTCGGGCAGCCTTTTCAGCTCCTCGACCGCGTTGCCGATGGTCATCGACATATTCGTTCCCGTATCGCCGTCGGGTACGGGGTATACGTTCAGCTCATCGACCTCGCGCTTCCTGTTGTTCAGCGTTATCGCGGCAGAAATAACAGCGTCTCTGAATAAAGCACCGTTTATCACGTTCTATTTCCTCCCAATCGCTCAGCAGTTCATATCATCGACGTACACATTGACCTTGCTCACGTCTATCCCTACTGCTTCCTCTATCGTAAATGCTATCTTATGGGTTATACTGTTCACTGCGGCGGATATATTCGTGCCGTAAGTGACCTTTATATGCAGGTCTATTATAAGCCCGCCGTTCTTGTCGGTGCGCACGAGCACACCCTTGCGCTTGCACATTCTTCCTCCCGTCAGCGACGATACCGCCGAGCGGAACGTGTTTACGCTGCACACGTCGGCTACTCCGAAGCAGTCGCAGACAGCGTGGCGTATGAGCTCGGTGAGATACTGTTCCGTAACGGTGATTTTGCCGATATGGTTCTCTACTGTCACCATAAAGCGCACTCCCTCTCTTGTTCATTAGTAAGCCGTGCAAAACTGCACACACATTGATTATATCACAATCCCCTCAAACTTGCAATAGCTGTATACGAAAAATTTACGTCTGCGGCATAGTTTGTTAATATTGTGTCATTCTTTTTCGTTATGTTGGCATAACATTTTGTAGGGCGCCCTTTGGGCGTCCGCAAATCCTGCGTATGTAAACGGGCGGCGGGACGCCGCCCCTACATTAATTACGCATTGCGAATTGAAAAAGCGCCCTAAAGGGCGCTTTTCATTATTGCTTCGGTGCTTCGCTCGGGTCAAAATCAGTCTGCGTCGCGTCCTTCGGACGGAGCATCTGTGCCATCGGGTCAAGCTGTATTATCAGCTTCTTTATGTCCTCATCAAGCGTGAGATTGTAGGTTATCTTCATCGCCTGCACTGCGTTCTCCTTGTCGCCGAGTCCCATATAATGCGCCGCAAGCTGCGCGGATACCTCGATAACGTGCTTGTCGGGTCCGTACTCGATGTCGTACTTCTTCATGACCTCCACCATCTCCTCGATGGAGGGCTTCCTTATCGGCGTGCCCTTGAGGTCGGCAAGATGCTGCATCTCGTAGGGGACCGCGGGGTTCGGTGCAAACATCACGCTCGCTACATAGAATGCGGCGGCGTCCTCGTAGTCGCCCGAATCCGTAAGCGCATAGCCGATATTCGAGTAGCAGCGCGCTATCGAAAGCGGCGAGTACGCGACCTTCAATGTCTCGCGCGATACCTCGAGCACCTTCTTCTTGTTCCTGATGAGCTTGTATATCTCGGCAAGCTCGAACCGCGGTGCTACGTCGATGGGGTTGAACTCTATCGCCCTTTCAAGCACGGGGATAGCGTCGATATTCGCGCCCGTCTCGATGAGCAGGTAAGCGTAAGTAGTGAGGTACATCGTGAAGTTGAACGGCGTGCGGTTGAGTATCTTGTCCTCGCTGAAAAGGAACTGGCAGAGGTTGTCCTCGAAGGGGTTGCGGAGCGATACGAACTTCGCCTTCTCCGTCTCCGCGAACTCGAGGCATATCTTCTTGTAAAGCTTCTCCGCTATCGGCAGCGCTTCAAGGTACTTCTTCTCCTTGATGAGCGCGTCTATCTCGTCGTATATCACGTTCAGGCGCTTGCCGTCGAGGTGAGTGAGGCGGTTTATCTCCTCGCGGCGCTCCTCGGGCATATTCTCCATTATGAGCTCGCCGACTGCCTTCAATCCGTCGTAGTCGCCTTCCTTTGCGAATCTCTCGCCCTCCGCCTTGAGCAGCTTTTCATTTTCGTCCGCCGATTCTCCGAGCTTTGCACGGAGCTCTTCAAGTATATCGTTGTATGCCATTGGCATTCCCTCATTTCGTTATAATATCAACGCCGGAGCTAAGTCCGGCGTTTTTTGTGTTTTATCTGAGCTCAGCTGACATTCAGCCGCCTCTCTTAGCCATTTCCTTTCTGAACTTGGCGTCTATCTTCTCCTGCTTCTTCATGGCCTTGAGCTCTGCCTTGCTGAGAAATCTCTCATCGGTGGGAGCTGAAGGTCTGGGACTGGGTCTGTATGCGGGAGCCGAGGACATCGAAGCGCTTCTTGTGGGAGCCTTGTACTCCTGAAAAGCGGGGATGTTCTGCTGTACCTTCGCATCGACTGCCTTCTTCTGCTGGATGGAGTTGTCGCCGAGCTGCGAGAGAACGTCCTCGATAGAGCCGATAACACGTGTTCTCTGCTGGAGTCCCTGTGTATCCGTAAGGCTCTGGTTCGCGTACTCCTTCGACTCGGAGATAGCGTTGATGAACGCCTGCGATGTGGACTTTGTATGCTGGTTCGTAGCTATCTTGGATACGTTCGCGCTGATGGGCGAGCCCTTGGCTGCCTCTGCTGCGGCTATTCTCTGTCCGGGAGTCATCTCGTGAGCTGAGGTGGGTATCTCCTGAGCAGCTCTGATAGCCTCCTGAAGACGTGTGTTCTTGTTGAAAGGCATCTCGAACTCGGGGATCTCCTGTCCGGGAACGGGTGAGAGAACGGGCTGACCATTCTCGCCGTAGCCTGTTATCTGCATCTGAACGTAAGTATATATAGGCTGCTTTGCTGCATCGTAGCCTGTTATCTGCGGTACCGAGATCACCTGTCCCATTGCGGGCATACCTGCGGGAGCAGTCTGCTGTACTGCGGGTGCAGGAGCAGGTGCGGGTGCGACGGGCTTAACAGGTGTGGGCTTAACGGAAACGGGCTTAACCGGAGCAGGTGCGGGAGCGACCATCTTGGGAGCATTCTGAGCAGCTGCGCTTACGGCTGCGGAAATGTCGTCGATGATGGGTGCTGCTGCCTGCTGTACGGGCTCGACCTTGGGTACGTTCTGAGCCACTGCGTCAACTGCTGCGGAGATGTCGTCGATGACAGGAGCTGCCGCCTGCTGTACGGGCTCGACCTTGGGTACATTCTGCTCTGCCGCTGCAACTGCTGCGGAGATATCATCAATTACGGGAGCTGCTGCCTGTGCGCCTGCCTGAGCTGCTGCCGCGTTTATGCCGAAGAGCTGGTTCGCAATGAGATCCCACTCGCTGACTGTCTCCTTGTCCTGCGCGTGAGCGGGAGCCGCCTGTGCAGGTGCGGGTGCGGGTGCCGCCTGAACGGGTGCGGGCTGAACGGGAGCTTCGTGCTTGGGTATATTCATCTGAGCTGCCTCAACAGCCGCAGAGATGTCATCGATAACGGGAGGAGCGGCAGGAGCCTGCTGTACGGGCTCGGGCTCGACTGCGGAGAGGCTCTCCTCTGCGACGTCGATAACGCTCGAATCGTTGTCATAAGCGCTTGCAGCGGGCTTCTCGGGAGCCTCGATGGAGAACATACTGAGTATGTCGTCTACCTGAGGTGCTGGTGCAGCCTGTGCAGGTGCTGTATGTACAGGTGCGGGCTGAGGAGCGGGCGCGATATTTGTATTCATTGCTGCGATGGCAGCGGAAATGTCGTCAATAACGGGAGGTGCAGCAGGTGCGGGCTCCTCATAAACGGGCTCGGGCTCTGCCTGAGCGGGAGCGGGAACCGCAAACTGCGCAAGGAAGTCGTCCTGCTGTACGGGAGCGGGTGCGGGCGCTTCCTCCTGCGGCTTATTGATAGCGAACTGGTCGAGGAAGTTATCCTGCGGTGCAGCCTCGGGAGCAGGCTCTGCCTGCGGCTTGTTTATCGCGAACTGCGCAAGGCTGTTGTCTATAGCGACGCCTGTACCGGGGATGGTAGCTCCGATATTCGCAGGCTGCTCGGGAGCGGCCGGCTCGGGCTTCCGGTAAGCAGGCTGCGGAGCGGGAGCGGGCTTGCGGGGCTGCTCCTTAGTTATCTTCGCCGCGCCTGCGAGAGGAACGATGCTGTCGTCAACAATGCCCTTCTTTGCCTTGAGCTTTTCCTCCTTGAGGAGAAGCTTCATTTCCTTCTGGTCGGACTTTATCATTTCCTTGGCAATTTTTGTCTTGCACTTCTCACAGGTGATCTCGCCGAGGTCCCTCATGATACCGCTTCTGTGGTAGCGAGTCACATTTTCCGACTTCAGAAGATTGATACCGCACCCTGTCTTCTTCTCATTGAAGGTGCCGTGTACCTCATCATTGAAGGAAGTCGTTACGAGCCTAATATCCATAACATTCTCCAATCCTGCGTTGACCGCAGCTACGCTTTACGGCAGCGAGCAGCCGATTTCTTTGACCGAACTGTCGGTCCCCCAAACGCTTTGCATAAAAAGGTGGCAGCCGGCTAAAGAAGAAAGAGCGTCAGACTGTCACAGGGCGCAGAGCGATACCATTACAGATATATTATATCCGATATGCAAAAAAAAATCAACAGTTTTTTCATAAGAAAACCGAAAAATTATACCAAAAATAATTTTTTCGGCGGAAATAACAAATTGTTATTGATTTTTCTGTCAAAAACTTCCGTATAGGTTATGAAAAAATGAGAAAATTATACATTTTGACTACACCATTTCAAACATTTACTGCTAAATAATTTAAAGAAGTTCATATTTATGGGTCGTTTGGAAAATTATATGTGAAAAGTTACGAAAATACCCGTCGGGCTATTGCAGTATCTCTTTGTTTGTAGTATAATAATAATGTATTTTTCTGTGTCGGGAGCGGCCCGCGCCGCTTTCCGATATGCCCGAGGAGGTTAAAAATGAAGCTCATTTCAGTCGTTGTGCCGTGCTACAACGAGCAGGAAGTCCTGCCCATGTTCTACGACGAGATAATCAAGGTCACGAACAGCATGAAGCAGGAACACTCAGATATAGATTTTGAATTTCTCTTCATCAACGACGGTTCCAAGGACCGCACTCTCGAAATTTTCCGCGAGCTCGCCGATAAGGACGAGCGCGTGAGATATATCTCCTTTTCCAGAAACTTCGGAAAGGAAGCAGGTATGTACGCGGGTCTCAAAAACTCAAAGGGAGACTTTGTCGTCGTTATGGACGCCGACCTCCAGCACCCGGGTGCCGGGCAGGCGGTTGACCGCGGCCACCGC
>CAMHBN010000154.1 GCA_946183385.1 uncultured Ruminococcus sp. | reverse complement strand
AGTCCTGACGGAGCGGGTCGTTGGCGTGGTCGGCGTTGTATGCCTGCCTGTAGCCTTCGGTGTCCATGAGGAATATCTCGACGTTGGGGACGTTGTACTTCATCTTCACGTCCTCGCCGTCGAGCGAATAGGTGAGCTCGCCCGTGCCGAGGTCAAGCTCGTAGTAGGATACACGCTTGTCGTCGAAATACTTGATTATCGAGGTATAGTCCACGTGCTCGGCGTTGTCTGCAAATTTCGTGCTTACGAAATATATGCAGAAAACAGCTGCGATTATTATAAAGATATACGTCAGAAAGCCTTTATTTCTTCTTGGTGTCAATTGATCCACTCCATTCCTGCTTATCATTCACGACTGAAATGATAAACAGCCGCTTTGTATTCCCGTCGGGAGCGACGCGCTGTGCGATACCGAGCTTTTCCGCAAATACGGTGCCCTCGCTGTCCTCAATAAAGTGGAGCGTGCTTCTCTCCTCGGGGGGGATATTCTCATTGATGAGCTTTTTCACGGACGAACGGAAATCACGTCCGCGGAGCTGTATCCTGTCGCCGTTTCGACGGTTTCTCAGCACAGCTTCACCCTTTATTTTATCATAATCGAAGGCGTAAAATGTTAATTTTTTGTTAACATCTCGCCGCCTGTCGTATTCTGCCTTGTCCACGAGCTCGCATATCAGCGTTATACCGCGGAATATCGAGTTTTCGCCGACTTTCAGCGGAGCAGACAGCTCCTCGGCAGTCTCCGCAGTAGGGATAGCTTTCAGCTCGGCTGTAGTTCCGTCGGAGATGAAGTATATATTGCGCGATATATTGAGCTTTCCGCCGTTTATCAGTATATCCTCGCATTCGCGGATACGCTCGTGTGAGACGGGCAGACCGTTCCGAGTGAGCAGACGCGATATACAGCGCGAGCGGATAACTGTGTCGTATCCTGCAAGTCCCGTCAGCCTGTTCCCGTCGAGACATTCGCGTTCGGCGGTGTCCGTCATTGCCTCGATATAGGCGTTTTCATCGCGCAGACCGTCTGCGGAGCTGACAAACGTCGAGCCGAGCGACGGGTTTATCTCGCGCAGCAGCGGTATCACGCGGTGGCGTATCCTGTTGCGGGTGTAGTCGTCGGTGAGATTGGTGCTGTCGGTGACGAAGTCCTGCCCGCGCTTGGCGAGGAAAGCCTCTATTTCGGCGCGTGTGACTGAGAGAAGGGGACGGACTATGTTCCCTCGGACGGGAGGTATCCCCGCGAGCCCTTTCAGTGCCGTGCCTCTTGCGAGGTTGAGTATCACGGTTTCGAGATTGTCGTCGGCATTGTGAGCCGTGGCTAACTTTTTGCCCTCGGTGTTCCTGCGGAAGATGTCGTACCTCAGCTCGCGGGCGGCAAGTTCGGTTGAAAGCGACCTCTCAGCCGCATAGCCGCTGACGTCGCACCTCTCCGCGGTGAAGGGGACTCCGAGCCGTGTACACAGACTGCGGCAGAAGTCCTCGTCGCGGTCGCTCTCACTGCCGCGCAGACAGTGGTTGACGTGCAGGGCTTCGACCTCTATCCCGAGCCTTTCGCGGAGCTCACAAAGGCTCAGTAAAAGACAAACGCTGTCTGCGCCTCCCGAGAGACCGCAGACAACGATGTCGCCGCTTATGAACATATTGTACTTCTGCGAAAGCTTAATGATCTTATCTAACATATCATCCCTCCGGGGGAGTCGATGTATCCATGTTCGAGAAGCGCGTGAACTGTCCGTCCCATATAAGCTCGACCGTGCCGACCTCGCCGTGACGGTTCTTGGCAACGATACACTCCGAGACGTTCTGGCGCGTGCTTTCCTTGTTATAGTATGCGTCGCGGTACAGGAAGAGAACGATGTCGGCGTCCTGCTCGATAGAACCCGATTCACGGAGGTCCGAGAGCATCGGGCGCTTGTCGTTTCTGCCTTCAACGGCTCGCGAGAGCTGGGAGAGCAGTATGACGGGGACGTTCAGCTCCTTTGCCATTACCTTCAGCTGGCGCGTTATCTCGGATACGACGGTAACACGGTTGTCCGACTTGGAGGTGGACTCCATGAGCTGGAGATAGTCGATGATGACGAGTCCGAGGTCTTTCACGCGGCGGAGCTTCGCCTTCATCTGCTGTACAGTCATACTTGCGGTGTCGTCGATATACATCGGGAAGGTGCTCAGAAATGCGGCGCTTGCGGCAAGTCTTGCCCATTCGTCGCTCTGTATGCGTCCGTTGCGGAGAGAGCTCGATTCGACGAGCGCTTCCGTAGAGAGCAGACGTGTGGCGAGCTGTTCGCGCGACATTTCGAGGTTGAATATCACGACGTCCTTGGCGTTTGCGCGTCGGGCAACGTTCGTGGCGATGTTCATCGCGAACGAGGTCTTACCCATACCCGGACGAGCCGCGATGATGATAAGGTCGGACTTGTTGAGTCCCGAGGTTATCGTATCGAGCAGTGTATAGCCAGTCTTTGCGCCGACGTATTTATCCTTGTCCTCGCCCGTTATCTTGCCGAGACGGTCATAAGCTTCAAGCACTGCGTCTCCGATCGGAGCAAGTCCCTGTACGCTTCTGCCCTGCCTGATATCGTAGATGCGCTGTTCAGCGGAGTCGAGCAGGAGCGATGCGTCCTGTTCGCCGTTGTGTATCTCCTCGAGGATAGCCCTCGCGGTGTAGCCGAGACTGCGTATGAGGTACTTGTCCGCGACTATCTTGCAGTAGCTTTCGATATTCTCAGTCGTGGGGAGAGTGTTCGCTATCTCGGCGAGGTAGCGCCTGCCCTCGGACGGCGACTCGAATATATGCATCTTTTCGGCTTCGTTCAGTACCGTTACGATGTCTATCGGCATACCCGACGTGAACATCCGCACGATGATACCGAAGATAGCCTTGTGCTGGTCGGTGAAGAAATACTCGGCTCTGACCTTCTCGATGACGAGCGGAGCTACCGACGGGTCGGAGAGTATGGCTCCGATGACGGACTGCTCGGCGTCGGTGCTGTGAGGCAGGTCATTGTCGGGTATCATTACGTTGTTTTCCATCAGCCCTCAACTACCTCAACGTCTACTGTCTCGGTAATGCCCGTGTAGAACTTGATGGTAGCCTTGTACGAGCCGAAGTTCTTGATATCTGTGCTGAGAGTTATCTTCTTCTTGTCCACCTTTATGCCGAACTGCGAGTCGAGCGCCTCTGCTACGTGGGCAGCTGTCACAGAGCCGAAGAGCCTGTCATTTGAGCCTGCCTTAGCCTTGATGACTACCTGCTTGCCCTTGACCTTTGCTGCGGCTTCGTTGGCGGCTTGGGTGTCCATGTCTATTTTGTGCTGAGCGGAATCCTTCTGTCCCTGAAGCTTGTTCAGATTCTCGGGAGTAGCCTCTACCGCGAGACCCTTTGGGAGCAGCATATTCCTTGCGTAGCCGTCTGCTACATTCTTTATCTCGCCCTTCTTGCCTTTCATATTTTCTATTCCTTTCTATTCTGTGTATGTTTCTTCCTGACGCGAATCTATCGCATTTATCAGCAGCTTGACCGCCTCCTGCAATGTGGTGTTTTCAAGCTGAGCTGCTGCCATTGTCTGGTGACCGCCGCCGCCGAGCTCCTCCATTACTACCTGTACATTGAGAGCTCCGAGCGAGCGGGCTGATATATTGGTGATATTTCCTGTGCTGTAGACAACGAACGAGGCGTCAACATCGGAGATGCTGAGCAGCTCGTCAGCAGCCTGCGGTGCGACTACGCGGATATCGTCCGACTTGAAGTCGGCGACCGCTATAGCGCATTTCTTGTGGAGCTTCGCGTTCGCGACCACCTGCGTCTTGCGCTTGTAGGCGTCAAAGGAGTTCGAGAACAGGAGCTTTACCGATACGGTGTCCGCACCCTGCTTTTTCAGGAAGGCTGCGGCTTCAAATGTTCTTACGCCCGTGCGCATAACGAAGTTCTTGGTGTCGAGCATAATGCCTGCGAGCAGAGCCTCCGCGCTTATGCTCGGGAGGTTCTCGTCGGTGTCGAAGCTGAAATACTGTATGAGCTCGGTCACCATTTCCGAAGCCGACGAAGCGTAGGGCTCGTGGTGGAAGATGACCGCGTTGTCGATGAAGTTGACCGTCTTGCGGTGGTGGTCCACGACGATGACCTTCTTTATCCTTTCGTAGAGCTCGCGGCTCTCGATGAAGTCGCGGTTGTGGGTGTCAACGACAAAGAGCAGGTCATTGCTCTCAACAGATGATACAGCCGCGGGCGGAGTGATGAACAGATCCTTGTCGGACTGCGATTCCACGAGGTCTATAAGGTGCGATGCGAGGTTCTTGTTCCTGTCAACGACGATATGTACCTCCTTGCCGAGGAGCTTTATTGCTCCCGCAAGACCGCAGGATGCTCCCACGGAATCAAGGTCGCCGAAGCGGTGTCCCATGATGTAGACCTTGTTGGAGTTGCGGATGACGTCCTCCATAGCGTTTGCGATGATACGCGTCTTTGCGCGTGACATCTTCTCTACGCCCTTGGATACGCCGCCGAAGAAGCGGTAGCCGCTGTCGGTCTTGACAACTGCCTGGTCGCCGCCGCGTCCGAGCGCCATATCGAGGCACTGACGCGCAATCTTCTCGCTCTCCGCGAGCGAGGAAGCTCCCTGTCCGACGCCGATGGAGAAGGTGAGGGGATACTTGCCCGCTATCTTGATATTGCGTGCGAGGTCGAGTATCTTGAACTTGTTCGCTATCTTTTCCTCAAGGTGGCGGTTCTCGATGACCGCGTAGAACGTGTTCGAGGATATCTTCTTGATGAAGCCGTTAGTGCTGCTCATGAACTTCTCGATGAGCTGCTCGGTCTCGACGGAGGCGATAGCCTTTTCGCTCTCCTTGGCGTTCTGCATTATGTCATCGTAGTTGTCTATCGACAGTATCACGACATTCGGGTGCTCCTCGTCGAAGCGCTTTCTGAGATTGAAGTACGACGTCTCGTCGTTGAAGTATATGATGTAGAATTCAATGTCTTTTTCCTTGAATTCCTCAAGCACCAGCTTGTACACCGAGCCGTTGACGTGGCAGTAGGCGAAGCCGTCCGTCAGGAGCGAGTCGAGGTCGAGCTGAACGAAGTCGCTGAAGCTCATTCCGTAGGCGTCGGCTCCGAGACTTACCTTCTCGGCGAATATCTGATTGTACCATACGATGTCGCGCACGTCGTTGATGATTGCGACAGGAGCGGGCAGGGTGTGCATATACTGCGCCGCCGAGGTCTCAAGGTGAGTGTTCATCTTGGAGAA
>CAMHBN010000153.1 GCA_946183385.1 uncultured Ruminococcus sp. | reverse complement strand
CTGCTTGATTATCCGTACATTCAGTGTCTTATTGCCGTTGCCCTGCGGGTCCTTTATGCTTATCTCGAAGTCGTACTTTCCGCCCTTGAGATTGGTATAATCGACAGGAGCAAGCAGATTTCGCTTCACGGTCGTAGAATTCTTTTCAAAGCCGTCAAGGTGGTAGGTGACCTGTGGATTAATCAGTGAATAGTTGTAAACGAAACTGTAAATCGTCAGCTTCAGCGTTTTTGAGGAAATGGTGTAGCTGCCGTCATCGTCGGGATATATGCGCTTACCGTCGGAGTCTATGTACGGGACAGATATTTTCAGGTCGTTTACATTTTCAAACGGCGTTTCGATATTCACCTTTGCTATGCCTGTAGTTCCCGAAATATAGAGCTCGCCGTTGGAGGTCAGCTCACTGTAGGAATTTGAGGTAGTAATGCATGGCAGACCGTTGTCCTTGCCGTAGAATACATAGTTTATGTCGCCGTTTGCTATCAGATCTTCAACGGGCGTAACGTATATGCCATTACTGCTGAGTATCCACATTTCTCCCGATGTGCTCTCGTAGAGGTCGAAGTTGTTGGAGTACGGGAAATTGTTTATCGTAGTTACATTATAGTCAGAGTCCATGTAAGCGATGGAGTTGCTTGTCACTATCCAGTACAGGTCGCGTGCGATATCGCGTTTTATGCGCATCACCACATCGGAATGCAGCCCCTCGTCTGTGCCGATATGCAGGGTATCCGTACCGCGGACCACGTAGATACCGTCACCGTCTGTACCTGCGATGATATCTCCCTCCGTCGATTCAACGACAGTCAGTATTTCGGTATTGCTTATACCTGACGATTCGTCGTACACTTCCTTTATCTCATCGCCGTCGATCATTGCTACTCCGCCTGTACAGGCAACCAGTATCGTACCGTCGGAGCGTTCAAATACCGTCCTTACACGCTCAGACGGCAGTCCGTCTATTTTTTTGAATTTAGTTACCTTGCCGTTGTCATATCGGACAAGTCCCTGATCTCCGAAGGTCGAGAACCATATACGGTCCTTGCTGTCTCGTATTATCGAGCGTATCTTACACCCGTGGAGCATTTTTATGAGGTCAGTGTCGCCGAGTACGTTGCCCGAGGCGGATCGTGAGCTCGTCAGCGGCATCTCAGTGACTACCCTGCCGCTTTTCAGCACCTTCAGTCCGTCGTTTTTGGTTCCTATAAGGAGCATATCCCTGTATCGGCAGGTCGAGTAGACGACCTGAGACGTTAGCCCGTATTTGTCGAAGATATCCGTGAACTGGTTCGGCACTATCTTCATTACGCCCTGCTGCGACGATACGAACCACAGGTTGCCCTGATAGTCCATCATAAGCTTTTCGATGGAGGTCGTGAGAGGCACGTTGTCAAGCTCTATGAATTCGCCGTCCCTGTATATTCCGATACCGTTATCCGAGCAGACCCATAGCGTATCATTGATAAGCTCGACAGAATTGATATATTCGAGCGGAGACACGTCGATCGGGACAGTGTTCCTGAATCCGTTCTGAAGCTTGCCGTAGTATACCTCTGATTCCTTCGTCGAAACGAATACATAGCCCGCATTTGCCGGGTCAGGCAGTACAGAGTGGATATCCTTGATACCGAGCCTGCTGGCATTGTAGTAGCTCTGAAGCTTTCCGCCGCTTACGGTGAATACGGCATTGTTCATCGTTACGCCGTAGATAAGCCCGTCCGCTCCTGTTTTTATAATGCGGACGTATTCTTCGTTTATCTGTGGCTCGTCGATATTTCGGAGTTCCATATCATTGCCGTGAGTAGTGGCAAGGTATATATTTCCATCATTGTCTTCGGTAATGGAGCGTATCGACAGGGATTTAAGTCCGTCCGATTTGTTGTACATACGGAACGAACCGTTCTCCATCACGGCAAGACCGCTGTCATTCGTACCGACCCACAGCCTGTTGCGGGAGTCTGCATACAGACTGACAACACTGGCAAGACCTGTAGTTGAATCCACACGTTCAAAGGTGTTGCCGTCGTAGCGTATCAGTCCGCTGTAGCTGCCTATCCATATAAAGCCTTCGCGCGTTTCGGTGATAGCGTTGGCTTCTGACGTTGGCAGACCGTTGCTGTTGTCGTATAGCACAGCGGAATAACCGTCGGTCTTGCTGGTCGGGTCGACCGAAGGCTCCTCGGGGAATTCGAGCTCCTCCTCGGAGGCGTAAATTTCGGGAAGTCGTACTTCTCCCGACACAGGCGTAACATATAATCCGACAAGAGCTGCGAAAGCAGCTGAAACAGCAATAGTTCGCGATATAAAGCTACTGATTCTCATATATACTCCTTGAGAATAATTCTCATCGTATAGCCGATGACAGCTGATGTTATTTTTAACAGTTTAATTATATCACATAATTGTGAATATATCTATAACTGACAATAAAAAAACAAATTTTGTCAAACCTGCACGATTTTACATATTTTAATTTGTATGCAACGTCAAAATGTTTACGCATTTACAACATATTATTGACAAGAGAGCTGTAAAATGCGATAATTGAATAAACGTACAGCGTTTATAAAGGAGGAAAATCATGGGAAATAAGATACTTCTGCTCGATGTCGCAGGCGGAGAAACAGGAAGATTTATCAATTCCTCGTGCAGGCTCGACCTGAATCTCTCTCAGGACAAGGAGATTCCCGAGGGAACAGGCTGCGTTCTCGTTTCCGAGGATTTCGCGGGAGCTCACCTTGCCGAACTCATTACCGAGCTCAAATGCAGCGGAGTTCCCGTATGCGTTGCTTCGTTCAATACTTCATTCAAAGCGCAGGAGCAGTTTGCTCTCTCCGGAGCTGACGATGTGTTCATACTTCCGATGTACGGAGCTCTTATCGAAAAGCGTATAAATCGTCTCTGCGGCGATGTGGATGCTGCTGATTTCTCTTTCATTGATGATATGTCCGAAAATGTGGGACAGGGCTCATTCAAGGTCGATGAGGCTGACTTCAGGAAGCTTTACGAATTTGTGCAGCGACTGCTCGAACGACTCGAAAAGGACGCTCATCTCGTTATTTTCTCGTTCTCAAGCAGATTCAACTGCAAAATAGAGCCTGAGATAGTCAATGACTTTACTGCTGTCGTTCAGCGCTGTCTGCGTAAGGGTGATATAAGCTGCAGGAGCGGTCACAGCCTCTATGTTATCCTCCTCGGAGCAGACAAGAGCGGCGCCGAGATCGTTGCAAAGCGACTTATAGAGACCTTCTGGACCGTCTGCAATGATGATGCTTACGATATTGATTACGTAATAAAGCCTATAAACGGATAAAAATAAGGGGAGCACCGCTCCCCTTTTATTATTTGTCCTTCTTTTTCCCGACTGCTCTGCCGACAAGTATTGCAGGAACTGTCAGCGCTATAACAGCAAGGAGTATCCCGCCGAATATTGCAGCGTAGCCCTCGCGTGTAATGTACTCGTCTCCGTATTCCTGAGTGGTATACGTAAAGCCTGTCTCGCGTAAAGCCTTGTCTATATCGTCTGCGATAAGCTGGTGTCCGAGGTAGTTCGGATGTATATCGAAATCCTTTATATTTGTCACGACCTCTGTTTGTCCTGCAAAATCAGCTGCTACGTCAACTACGACGTAGTTACCGGCAGACTGCTCTCTGATGATATCGTTGAGACGTCCTATCTTTTCCGCCGAAAAATCGGCAAGCTTTGGTATTCTGGTGATGGATTCGAGCGGGTCATACAGCGTCTGGACGTAAACAGCGCCGTTGGTACGCGAGTTTATTGCTGCCGCGATATGCTTCAGATTGGATTCGAAGCCTGCAAGAGCATCGTTTGCCTGCGAGTCCATCGACGAGAAGGTATCGGCTGCTCCGAAAATGTCGATGTTCTTGTAATTGAATGCACCGCTCTCGGGCGAATATCCGACTTTGTTGAACAGGTCGAACAGAATATCGAGCAGGTCATTTCCTCCAATCGAAATTACAACAGCGTCGCTGTCGGAGAGCTCGCTGTCAAGCTCTCCGCTGTTTATAAGCTCGAGAAGCTCCGCGGAGGTTTCTCCCGAAACGGCTCTGTTTATCATTTTATGACCGCATTCGTCAGCGAGCTCCTTCTCGTACTTTTCCGCGAGTATGTTCGGGTATGAGCGGCAGCTGTAGAGGTCGTCTGCTGAGTAGCCTTCAAGTCCGTAGCCGGCTGCTATGGAGTCGCCGAGAAACAGCATTTTCGGCGGTACCTCTATCTTGTGCGTTACGTCGTGGAGGTCGCGTGCGGTAAGGCTGCAAGCCGTCAGTGTCACAGCTGAAACAACAGCGCAGACCGCCGCAAGAATTCGTTTAAGCATTTCATACTCCTTAATATACGAAGAAGCTGAACAGCACCGACTGTTCAGCTATTTGTCATTGATTGCGTGTCTTGATGTTTCTGTCTATCTCGCGCTTGGCGTCACGCTTTGCGGCGTCAGCGCGCTTGTCATAGAGCTTCTTGCCCTTGCATAGCCCGACCTGCATCTTAACGCGCGAGTCCTTGAAGTATATGCTCAGCGGGATAAGAGACAGACCGTCCTGCTTAACCGTGCCGTACAGCTTGTTGATCTCGCGCTTGTGCATAAGGAGCTTACGAACCCTCATCGGGTCGCGGTTGAAGATATTGCCCTTCTCATAAGGCGAGATGTGCATTCCACGGACGAAAAGCTCTCCCTTATCTATCGAGCACCATGCGTCCTTGAGGTTGACGCTGCCCTGACGTATCGACTTTACCTCAGTGCCGACGAGCTCCATACCCGCCTCGTAGGTCTCGAGGACGAAGTATTCGTGCCGCGCCTGACGGTTCTCGGCTATTGTTTTTATTCCCTTTGAACGCATTTTCTCATCTCCTTGCCTATTTATTATACATCACAGCCCCAATAATGTCAATAAACACAGACGAAAAATCAGGTCGCATTTTGTTATATTTTTATTTTTTATAAAAACACTTGATTTTTTTGTTTGGAGGTGATATAATGTTAAAGTAAATTTTGCAGTGGTATCGAAGTGGTCATAACGGACATGACTCGAAACATAGTCGTTTCTGAGCTTGCCGCACTTTGATTTATCCCTGTTCTGCGTGGTTTCGGCGGTGTTCATAGTTGCTTTTGCAATTGGCTTTCTCGCAGTTTTCTCGCAGTTTTATAGTTAAATTAAATACGCAGTGGTATCGAAGTGGTCATAACGGACATGACTCGAAATCATGATGCCCCTTGAGGGACGTGGGTTCGAATCCCACCCACTGCGCC
>CAMHBN010000152.1 GCA_946183385.1 uncultured Ruminococcus sp. | reverse complement strand
GAACCAACGACCAATCGGGTATGAACCGAGTACTCTAGCCAACTGAGCTATGCCGCCATATTAGACGCGGGCAAAACCTGCGACTAATTTATTATACTATAGAGTGTACTAAAAGTCAAGAAAAAAATATTTAGGGAGCCATTTTCGTCATAACTGCCAAAGCAAAGCCGAAACAGACTTGCTAAATGTGGCAAATGCGCCGATGCTACAGCGGCGCTACGACCTCTCGGCAGAACGCCACGATCTCCTCCTTGTGCGGGAGCACGTCGTCTCTGCACTCGACGGAGCACAGCCCAAGGTGTCCGCGGCATTCGATTTCGAGGTGGCCGTAGAAGTGCTCGATGGAGCTGATGACCCTCTCGCACTCCCTCATGCTCGGACCGGTGCGCAGAGCTATCGCGAAGCCCTTTTTCCCGCGGCTTATCGAGGCATGAGGCTCGTGGGTATTGCACCACGGAGTGCACCTGTCGATGAAAGCCTTGAACTGACCCGGGATATCCGCCCAGTATGAGGGCGACACCGCGACGATGATGTCCGCTTGCTCGAATTCGGCTATAATGCGTGGGATATCGTCGTTCATCACGCAGACCGCGGTGGTGTGACAGCTCCGGCAGCCCTTGCAGAAGGCGAAGCTGTAATCGTCGATACAAATTGTTTTCACATCGGAGCTTTTCGCGAGCTCCGCGGCTGTGATACGTACAATTTCGGCAGTTGCGCCGTCTCTGACGGGACTGCAGTTTATCACGAGTGCGTTCATTCTGACCTCCTTGTTTTCTCGCTTGTAGGGGCGCATTCCGTGCGCCCGTCGGATTGTTCATATGATTAGGGGCGGATAATATCCGCCCCTACAATTTGTTTCAGCAAGTTGTTATAAATGGCATGGACGACCAATGGTCGTCCCTACAGACTGAGCTCTGAGTTCTGAGTTCTCGTCACGTCATTTTTGACAGCCTTTTCAGCGCCTCCGCAGCGCCTGCGTTCTTGCCGTCGGCGGCACGTTTGTACCACGCTTTTGCGGTCGAGAGGTTGGCGGTCACGCCGTAGCCCTTCTCGTAGCAGACCCCGAGGTTGTACTGTGCCGAGGCATAGCTCTTATCCGCCGCCTTGCGGTAATAATCCGCCGCCTTGGACACGTTCTTTTCCGTGCCCGTGCCGTAGAAGTAGCAGTTGCCCATCGCGTTGAGTGCGGCGCTGTTGCCCTTCGCCGAGGCGAGCGAGTAGCAGTCGAAGGCCTGCGAAAAATCGCGCTTTGTGCCAATGCCGTTCTCGCAGCAGAAGCCCATATTGTACTGCGCGGCGGCGACTCCCGCAGCAGCGGCAGCCGAGTAGAAGCTGAACGCCGTGAAGTAGTTCTGCTCCACGCCCTTGCCGTAGTAATAGCACGTGCCGAGCAGATATTTCGCCTGAGCGTGTCCGCGGGCGGAAGCCATCGCGAGGTACTTCACCGCGAGCTCGTTGCTGACCTCCGTGCCGTGTCCGTAGAGGTAACAGCACGCGAGGTTGTACTGCGCCTTCGAGTACCCGCGCGAGGCGGCACGCTGAAAGTAGTCGAACGCGGCGGAGAGGTCGCGTTCCACTCCTTTGCCGCTGTAGAGACAGCTCCCGTACTCGTTCTCCGCGGGAGCATAGCCCTTTTCCGCGGCAGCGAGGAAGCACTGCACCGCGAGGGATTCCGCGCCCGATTCACGGGCAGCGAGACCGTCCTTGTACTGCTGCTCGGGGGGAGCCTCCGCGGTGAATTTCGTATCCCTCACCGCGTCGCAGACCATGCAGGTCTCGGAATCGTCGGCGTTCGCTGTCGAACACATCGGACATATCCAGCTCATACCGATGTATCATACCTTTCTTGCAAGTTTCTGTATCACAGCCATTTCCGGGCGTATGAACCTGCACGCGCCGTCGGCTGTGTAGAAGTTGTAGCCGTTCACGCCGCCGAGATTTGCCCGCTCGGAGCGCACGTAGCCCTTGGCTTTTATCGCGTCCTCGTCGAAGGCGATGGCGTGCTCGTCCCACGGCTCTGCGAAGGTGGCTGCGGGAGCAGTCTCCGCCGGCTTAGGCTCTGCCGCAGCGGGAGCTTCCGCGGGCTTGACCTCAGCCATTGCAGGAGCGGGAGCGGGTGCTTCCGCCGCAGGAGCAGGCGAGGCTGTACCGTCAGCCTTGTTCGCGTACTTCATCGCGAGGAGGGTCTCGGGCTTGAAGAACATCGAGTTCGAGTCGCTGCGGTAGAACTGATAGCCCTTGATGCCCGCCATTATCTTCTGCTCGCAGGAGATGAAGCCGCGGCTCTTTATCTTGTCGATGTCGAACACAAGCCCGTGCTCGTCCCACGGCGTACAGAAACCCTTGGGAGCGGTGACCTTGAGCAGTCCCATTGAGAAGAGCTCGTCCTTGGTGACGGGCTTTTTCGTGCCGTCGCAGTATATCAGCTCGTAAGCCTTCTCGCCGTCGGCTGTGACCTTTTTCAGTCCTGCGACCTCTGCCGCTTCGAGCTTGTCCCTGTCGAGGACTATGCTGTGCTCGGGCCACGGCTCCTCGATGACGGGCTCAGCCTCGCGCAGACGCTTCAGCACGTCGGAGGAGGAGGGACGGAGGTTCGGGTCTTTCTGGAGCATATCGCGTATCAGCGAGGCGTACTTCGGGCTCTTTATCAGCGGGCTGAGCTTGAGCTCACAGCCGCTGTTGAGCGCTATCCAGCAGTAGATGACCTTGCCCTTTTCCTGTCGCTTTTTGAGCTTGTCCGTGAGGTTTATCGGCTCGGGGAGAGCTCCCGCGAGGTAGTAGTGGAATATCAGACCGAGGGAGAAAATATCCGATTTTTCGGTTATCTTCTTGCCTATCTCCTCGCGGTCGTCCTCGCTGTCGGCGTACTCGCCGAGCTCGGGGGAGTAATAATCTATCGTGCCGACTATCTCGTCGGGCTTCTCGTCGACAAAGTAGCTGCTGTCGAAGTCGATGAGCTTGGCGACGTAATTTCCAGTGGTATTGCGCACGAGGAGCACGTTTTTGAGCTTTAAGTCGCTGTGGATTATGCCCTTGCTGTGCACGCTGAACAGAGCTCCCGCGGCGGTCTGCATAAGGAGCTTCTTGACGTCCACGGACAGGCTCGCGAGGACGCCCTCCGTCTCGTCGTCGTCGATAGCGCCGTTCACGAACTCGGCTGCCTCTACGTACTGGTTGCCCTCGATGAACTCGTCGCAGGGGATAACGATGTTTCCACCCGAGCCCGCGATTGTGCGTATCGCCTGATTTACGCGCTTGCGGGTGTCAACGAAGTCGTTGAAGAGCTTCTCGTTGTGCGCGAAGGTCTTGGCGTCGAGCGTACCGTTATTTATCGGCGCAACAGGCGTCTGATACTTTTTCAGGAAATATTTCTTGCCCGCCCTTGTAGCGGCTGCCGTCTGACCGCACTGGCTGTTCTTCCAGTCGGTGACGAGCTCGTATCCGTGGAATCTCATGCCTGTTCACCTCCGAGGTATTTGGTATATGTGCTGTTGTAGCTGTCAAAGAGAGCCTTCTGCTTCTCAGCATTGCTGCCGAGGTTGGCGAGCTTCTCGCTGAGGGCGTCCGCGGCGGACTTTATCTCAGCCGCCAGAGCCGCGGGAAGGGTGCTCCTGCCCTCTTTTATGTCGGTTATCAGAGCGGCGGCGTTGTCTGACCAGTAGCGGTCGGCGGCGGATCTGAGATTCGCCGCGTACTTCTCCGAGCGCATGGACTCGTAGGTCTCCTTTGCCGCATTGAAGCTGTTCACTGCCTCGACCATTCCGCCGAGGTCACCGCTGTCGGACTCGTCCGCGGCTATATCCGCCGCGAGATTTTTGACCTCACTGCGCGCAGAAGCGCAGAGCTCTGCGGCATTTCTGACACCGCTGTCGTTCTCGGTGAGCTCCGCTGCCTCGTCCTTAACCGTTTCCTCGCAGTAGGCGCGGACATTTTCGTTGCTTTTCAGCGACGAAATGAGCATGGACATCTCGTCGGGAGCCTCGCCCATGCTGCGCTCGTATTCGCTGATGTAGTCCTCGTCGAGCAGACCTGCCAGCTGCGAGGTGTAGAGCTTGTCCACCTCCGCGAGACGGCGCTCTGCGGCGCGCTTGAACTCGTCAAAGCCCGAGTAGCCCGAGAGCTTCATCGCGATGGTGGAACTGTCGTCGTGTCTGCCGTTCTCGGCGAAGAAATCGTGCAGGCGGGCGCTCATATCCTCGGGAGAATCGGCTTCGAGAGCCGTCGTGAGCAGTGTTCTCTCGAACGCGAGAGGCGAGAGGAACCTGCCCGAATCGAAGCAGCCGTCGGTCGCCGCGAATATCACGCACGGGCGCGGCAGCTTCATATACCGGCTGTTTATCGTGAATTCCTCGCCGTCGTTCGCCTTGATGTAGTTGGTCATGCCGCCGTCGGGACGCTCCTCGTCGCGGGTGAGCTGGCACAGACCGTCCTTCTCCGTCCACAGGTACGGGCGCGAATCGCCCGCCGTGAGGAGTATGACCTCTGTCTCGCTGCCGAGCTCGCGGTAGAGTATGGCGGTGAGAGTCGTGCCGAGCAGGGAAAGTCCCGCGTAGGACGACTCGTAGAAGATGTTGGCGTTTTTGGCTATCTCGCGGAGCTTTTCCGCGATCAGATTCGTGAAGTGCACTCCGAGCTTCGCAACGAGCCCGTCGCGCTTTTCCTGCGAGCCCTCGCGCTCAATGGCGGGGAAGATGTTCTTCGCGGAAACGCTGTCGTTGTACAGCAGCTCGCGCAGGACTATCGCCGTCACGATACGTGACGCGAAATAGCCGCTTTTCTTGATGTTGTTGACGTTGTCGGTGTAGCAGTCCTTCACCGAGCGCAGCTCGGCGAACGAGCGCTTGACGTAGTCGAGCAGGGCGGGGGAGGAATAGTCCTCGAACACGCCCTCAAACAGCGTATCAGCGAGCCTGTCCTCGTCGAAGAGCTCGGGCTTTATCGAGGTGTGGCGTATAGCGGCAGCTCCGCCGAGACCGTCCGCGACCATCACGAGCTGACCGTCCGCGAATGGGAGCGCGTCCTCGCCCTTGTATACTATCGTCCCGTCGGGACGCTCCTTTGAAGCCTGTCTGTAAACAGTCAAAACCATAGTTTTTCTCCTTTGTCTGAGGTCATTCCTCTTCGCAGAACTCGCTCCTGAGGATGGCGTAAACGTAGAAATCGCTGAATACGCTCGCATCGTCCTTGCGCGGGAATATCTCCCTGTGTGTAGCCTCGCGGCGCATACCGACTCTCTCGGCGAGGCTGAACGACCTCACGTTGCGGGTGTCGATATTGGCGATGATACG
>CAMHBN010000151.1 GCA_946183385.1 uncultured Ruminococcus sp. | reverse complement strand
CTCTCTTGCCTTGTCATTTATCTGAGCGACGTATTCATCAGCCTTTTTGCGTAGGCTTCTCTCCTTATCCTCAGATACCTTGTTTCCGTCAGCATCAAGAAGGCTGATGGATACGTACTTTACACGTGCAAAGTTGTCGTTGAAATAATCCTTCAACTCATCCTCCGAGCAGCCCTTTTCGCCCTCGAAGCCGTAGTAATACTCGAATATCTTCTGCTCCTTGTATGAGCTCTCAGCCATGAGCTTCATAGTATCAAGGCTGATACCGTTGTCAGCATAACTGGGATACTGTTCGTAGTAATACTCAGCCATCTGAGCTGCCTCATCCTTTTCTTCGGAGGTAAGCTCGCCGCCGATGAGCTCGAATTCTCTCTGAACAGCAACGAAGTCCTTGCAGTATTTAGTAGCCTTGTTCTGGATCCAGTCCGTGGAATCGGTCTCCTCGATATTCGTGCCCTTAACGTCATCTACCGAGGGAGAAGTGCCATTCTTGTTGTAGAGCTCGTTTGCAGCCTCATTGTAGCCCTGAAGCGTATAGTAAACGAAAAGTCCCGCGGGAACTTCATATCCGTCGATGGTCATGGCGTTCTTTGAGCCCGCTCCGATAGCAGGCGTACAGCCGACCATAGACGCAGAAAGTGCGACCGACAGACCTGCCGCCGCAATTTTTCTTAAATTATTCATTTCGATTAGCCTCCGAAAGTGTAAAGATTTCATATACCATAACATTATACACTATTTTTTCGGGTTTGTCCATAGTTATTTGAAAAATTTTTCCGTTCTGTCACATTTTAAGCACTGCCGACGGCTTATTTCATATTTTATCTATTGACAAATCCAGCTCGCAGGAATATAATGAATAAATATGGAAAGTGAAAGGAGTGACCTGCGGTGCGCAGGAATTCAGCGGACCTTACCGAAGGACCGCTTCTTAAAGGACTGATCGCATATACAGTCCCCATAGTTCTCACGGGCGTACTGCAGCTGCTCTTCAATGCCGCTGACCTCGTCGTCGTGGGACGCTTCTGCGGAAGCATATCAGTCGCAGCAGTCGGCGCGTGCGGAGCTGTGATAAACCTGCTCGTAAACCTTTTCATCGGGCTCTCGGTAGGAGCAGGCGTGACCGTAGCCCACGGAATAGGCGCAGGCAAGGACGAGGACGTACGACGCACCGTACATACCGCTATCCCCTTAGCCACGATATGCGGAGCTTTTCTTACGGTAGTGGGCATAGTCGGCGCAAGATGGATACTCTCGCTCATGGGCACTCCCGACAACGTCATCGGGCTGTCCGCAACATATATGCGCATCTACTTTTCGGGAATAATCGCAAGCACGCTCTACAATTTCGGCGGAGCAATACTCCGTGCAGCGGGTGATACGAAGTCCCCGCTGTACTTCCTCACTGGTGCGGGCGTAGTAAATGTACTGCTGAACCTCTTTTTCGTTATCGTCCTGAGAATGGACGTGGCGGGAGTCGCCCTCGCAACCGCGCTGTCACAGGTAATGTCGGCGGCGCTTGTAGTATGGGCACTTATGAGACGTGAGGACGCGTGCAAGCTCAGGCTGCGGGAAATGCACATATACGGACGACAGCTCATGAAAATCGTAAGGATAGGCTTTCCTGCGGGAATACAGGGCTCGCTGTTCTCGATATCAAACGTTATCATTCAGTCCTCAGTCAACTCGTTCGGTTCGATAGTGATGTCAGGCAACGCCGCGGCGCAGAATATCGAGGGATTTGTCTATATCTCGATGAATTCCGTCAGCCAGAGCGCCCTCAACTACGCGGGGCAGAATCACGGAGCAGGCAGATTCGACCGTATCCGCAAGATAATGCTTGCCTGCCTTGCCCTCGCATTCGGAGCAGGCGTCTCGCTCGGGGGACTGTCAGTGCTGCTTGCACGTCCCCTGCTCTCGATATACATCACCGACTCCGACGAGGCTATAAAATACGGCGTAATAAGGCTGATGTTTATATGCCTCCCCTACTTCCTGTGCGGCATAATGGACGTGGCAACGGGTATGCTCCGAGGTATCGGAAGCAGCATAGCGCCGATGTTCATTACGGTGGCAGGCGTGTGCGGATTCCGCATACTATGGATATACACGGTATTCCAGATACCGAAATATCACACGCTTGAAATACTCTACTCGTCCTATATGATATCGTGGTCAGCCACATTCCTCATCGAAACGGTCGTATTCTACATCATGCTGCACTTTATGAGCAAGCACCAGAAAGCAAAATTACAATAAAAAACCGTTATCGGAAGAGCTCCGATAACGGTTTTGTTTTTATGTTTACGGCTCGCACTCCACTGCCCTGCCCTGCTCCAAGCTTGCCTTGCAGTCGATATACCGCTGATTGCTGCTTCCTCTGAACTTAATCTCCCAGTCCTTCTGTTCAAGGATAAAGGGACCGTCTATGAGGTAGTCAGTCACTCCGAGCAGCCTGCCCCAGCCGTTTTCGGCGCGGTGCTCATAAAGGTGCTCGAAGGTATAGCCTGTATACGTGATTATGTTCAGCCCGAGAGCCTTAATCTGCTCCCCGAGCTCAGCAAGCGCTTCCGCCTGACAGAAGGGCTCACCACCGCTGAATGTAACGCCGTCCAGCAGCGGATTCTCCTTTGCCTTTGCGAGGAGCTCCGCAGTATCGACGACCTCGCCACCATTGAAGTCGTGGGTCTGCGGGTTGTGGCAGCCCTTACAGTTGTGCGGACAGCCCTGAGTGAATATCGTAAATCTTATTCCGGGACCGTCAACTATAGAATCATTGGCAGTTCCCGCAATCCTGAGTTCCATTTTATCACCTTAAACGTTATGCTTTACTCTGTCGTGCTCCTCAGCGCGCTTTCCGTCGTTGAAGCGGTCAAGCGTACCTACGAGGTAGCCTGTGATACGTCTGATACGGTCGAAGGCAACATCGTTGGAGTGCTCCTTGCGTCCGCAGCACGGGCAAACATCACCGATGATACCTGTGTAGCCGCAGCACGGGTCGCGGTCAACGGGGTGATTGATAGCTCCGTAGCCGATACCCGACTCCTTCATGCAGCGAACTATCTTCTCGAAAGCAGCGAGGTTTTCGAGCGGGTCGCCGTCGAGCTCGATGTAGCTGATGTGACCTGCGTTCGTGAGTGCATGGTACGGAGCCTCTATCTTGATCTTCTCGAATGCGCTGATAGGATAGTAAACGGGTACGTGGAAGGAGTTGGTGTAGTAATCGCGGTCGGTAACGCCCTCGATTATGCCGTACTTCTTTGCGTCCATGCGGACGAAACGTCCCGAAAGTCCCTCAGCGGGAGTTGCGAGAAGTGAGAAGTTGAGACCTGTTCTCTTTGCTTCCTCATCGAGGCGCTTGCGCATAGCTCCGACTATCTCAAGTCCGAGTTCGCGAGCCTCTTCGCTCTCACCGTGGTGAGCGCCGATGAGTGCCTTGAGCGTCTCGGCAAGTCCGATGAAGCCGACGGAAAGAGTACCGTGCTTGAGCACTTCCTCAATAGTATCGTCGGGACCGAGCTTGTCGGAATCTATCCATATCCCCTGACCCATAAGGAACGGGAAGTTTCTAACGTGCTTCTGGCACTGGATACGGAAGCGGTGCATGAGCTGTTCGATAGCGAGATCCATCATCTCGTCGAGCTTATCGAAGAACAGACCCACGTTGTGGTCGGACTTGATAGCTATACGGGGAAGATTGATGGAAGTGAAGCTGAGGTTTCCTCTGCCTGTTACTATCTCGCGTGAAGGGTCGTAGTTATTGCCGATAACTCTTGTACGGCAGCCCATGTACGCGATCTCGGTATCGGGATTGCCCTCCTTATAATACTGGAGATTATAGGGAGCGTCTATGAAAGAGAAGTTAGGGAACAGTCGCTTTGCAGAAACTCTGCACGCGAGCTTGAATAAGTCGTAGTTCGGATCGGTTGGGTTGTAGTTTATACCGTCCTTTATCTTGAATATATGTATCGGGAAGATAGGTGTCTCGCCGTTACCGAGACCCGCTTCCTGCGCGAGGAGAACGTTCTTGATGACCATTCTTCCCTCGGGAGATGTATCTGTACCGTAGTTTATCGAGCTGAACGGAGTCTGTGCACCCGCACGGCTGTTCATCGTATTGAGGTTATGGATGAGTGCCTCCATAGCCTGATACGTAGCCCTGTCGGTCTCCTTCTCGGCGTTCTTGCGGGAGAAGTCCTGGATCTTCTTTGCGGTTTCCTCGTCAGTCTGACCGAGGAGAAGCTCGAACTCTTTCTCGCTGTATCCGTTGTCGTTCGCAAGGACAGGTACGAGCCCGTTCTTCTCAAGAAGCTCCTTTTCGATCTCCTTGGCGATGTCATTTCCGTCCTCTTTGCCTGCGAGGAGCTGGAGAGCTCTGCCAACATTCGCGATATAGCGGCTTACGTAGGTCTTTCTTACGCCGTCCGCCATAGCATAGTCGAACGTGGGAACGCTCTGACCGCCGTGCTGGTCGTTCTGGTTTGACTGTATCGCTATACAAGCGAGTGCAGAGTAGCTCGATATATCGTTAGGCTCTCTCAGGAAGCCGTGACCGGTCGAAAAACCGTTGGTGAAGAGCTTCTTGAGGTCTATCTGTGTACAGGTAGTAGTAAGCGTGTAGAAATCGAGATCGTGGATGTGTATATCGCCCTCACGGTGAGCCTTTGCGTGCTTGGGCTCGAGGACATACATCCCGTAGTATTCCTTTGCTGATACCGAACCGTATTTGAGCATCGTGCCCATGGCGGTATCACCGTCTATATTGGCGTTCTCACGTTTAATGTCGCTGTCTTTTGCGGCACTGAAGGTCAGCTCATTGAGTACGCACATCAGGTTAGTCTTCATCTCACGTGAGCGTGTGCGCTCGTAACGATAGAGAATGTAAGCCTTAGCCGTCTTTGCGTGACCTTTTTCGATAAGGGTTTTCTCAACGAGGTCCTGGATCTCTTCAACCGTGGGAACCTTGCCGGGATTCTCGTCTTCGTAGAGCTTGCAGACATCCGCGGCAGTGTCCATCGCAACGCTGAAATCGGTACCGCCGCATGACTGGGCAGCCTTGAAGATAGCGTTAGCGATCTTCTCAATATTAAAAGGGACTTTTCGACCGTCTCTTTTAATAATATGGATTATCATTTCCTTAACCTCCTGATTACTATATGTTGTGTCTCCTGACTTGTCTCTGTATATTAGTATAAAACATACCCGAGCTAAAGTCAAGCACACATAATAGCAAAAGGATAGTGTGGAAAGAGAAGAAAAACTGGCAACATTTAACAGTAAATCGTATCAAAATGCATAATTTGGCTATATACCGCCATTCTTATTTCTGTATACACAACGTAAAATCCCGACCACT
>CAMHBN010000150.1 GCA_946183385.1 uncultured Ruminococcus sp. | reverse complement strand
TGCCATCTTCATCAACCAGATTCGCGAGAAGATAGGCGTTATGTACGGCAACCCCGAGACTACCCCCGGCGGACGTGCTCTGAAATTCTATTCCTCGGTGCGTATCGAGGTAAGAAAGGGCGAGGTCATCAAGGAGGGCAGCCAGATAATCGGCGCAAGAACGCGCTGCAAGGTCGTAAAGAACAAGGTCGCTCCGCCTTTCAAGGAGGCTGAGTTCGATATGATGTACGGCACGGGTATCTCCCGCACGGGCGAGGTGCTCGACCTCGCGACCGAGCTCGACATCATCAAGAAGGGCGGCTCGTGGTTCAGCTACAACGACAACAAGCTCGGTCAGGGACGTGACAACGTCAAGGAGCTCCTCAAGAACGACCCCGACCTCATGAAGGAGATAGAGGACAAGATACTCGCACGCAAGGACGAGCTCACAGCGGCGGCGGCGGCAAAGCCCGAAAAAAAGGCGGCTGCCAAGGCTGCGGACAGCGAGGGCACTGCTCCCGCCGAGGACAACAGCGATATCCTCGCCAACATCGACGAGGACTTCGAGGAGTTCACTCCCGCTGAGGAATAATGGAAATTACCTCGATAAGCAAATACAAGGGCTCGACCTATGAGGTGGAGCTCGACGGCGAGCGGAAGCTCTACCTGCACATCGACATCATCGCGGACAACGGTCTGAAAAAGGGCGTGCAGCTCGACAAGGCAGAGCTGAGGAAGATAATCTACGATTCAAACTTCCGCAGGGCGTACCAGTACGCGAAGGATATGTACAGTAAGCTCGTCGGGACATATAAGAACGAGAACCTCTGCCGCGCCGTGGTCGGTAAGCTCACGGGGGCGGGGATAATCGACGACGCGCGGTACGCGGAAAAGCTCGCGCGGCGGCTCGTGGAGGCGCGGAAATACGGCTTCCGACGGGCAAAAAGAGAGCTGCTCGCGAAGGGCATCGACGAGGACGTCGCCGCCTCTGCATTGGAGCAGTACAGGGAATTATTCGGAGAAAACCTCGCAGAGCTGCTGCGAACGAAGCACTATCGGCTTCTCACCGACAGCAGCGACAGGAAAAATATCGAAAAAGTGAAAAGCGCTCTCGTGCGCTACGGCTACGGCTTCGATGAGATAAATGCCGCCGTGCGCGAATACTTCGAGGACGCTGATGAACAGGCGGAGGAATGACAAATGCCTATCAAAGTTGGAATGGTCTCTCTCGGGTGCTCGAAAAACCTCGTGGACTCAGAGAGAATGCTGTACAAGCTCCGTAAAAAGGGCTATGAGCTCGTGACCGAGGCGGGTCTCGCGGACGTTGCTGTGGTCAACACCTGCGGCTTCATACAGCCTGCCAAGGAGGAGGCTATCGAGACTATCCTCGAGCTCGCACAGCTCAAAAAGGAAGGCACGATAAAGAAGATAATCGTTACGGGCTGCCTCGTCGAGCGCTACAAGGACGAGATAGCCGAGCAGTTCCCCGAGGCGGACGCCGTCATCGGTATCGGCGATACCAAGGACATCGTGGAAGTCCTCGAAAGCGTGATGAAGGACGAACGCGTGCTGCGCTTCTCGCCCAAGCTCGACGCAGAGCTCACGGGCGACAGGATAATATCTACCCTGCCGTTCTTCTCGTACTTAAAGGTCGCGGAGGGCTGCTCGAACTGCTGCACATACTGCGCTATCCCGCAGATTCGCGGCAAGTTCCGCAGTGTGCCGATGGAGGACGTGCTCGCGGAGGCAAAGCGTCTCGCGGACAACGGCGTGACCGAGCTCGTTGTCATCGCGCAGGATACCTCCCGTTACGGTGAGGACTTGTACGGCGAACCCAAGCTCCCCGAGCTGCTGCGTGAGCTCTGCAAAATTGACGGGCTGAAATGGATACGCACGCTCTACTGCTACCCCGAGCGCATCACCGACGAGCTCCTCGACACCATTGCGAGCGAGCCCAAGCTCGTGAAATACCTCGAGATACCGATACAGCACTGCGACGGCGATATCCTCAGCCGTATGAACCGCTGGGGCGACGAAAAACAGCTCGAAGCGCTGTTTGAGCATATCCGCGAAAAGGTACCGAGCGTGATACTGCGCACCACGCTCATCACGGGCTTCCCCGGCGAGACGGAGGAGCAGTTCAACGCCCTCGCCGAATTCGTACAGCGCGTGCGCTTCGACAGGCTCGGCTGCTTCGCGTATTCGCGCGAGGAAGGGACGAAGTCCTACGACTTCCCCGACCAGATAGAGCCCGAGGTCGCGGCTCACCGCGCCGACATCATCATGGAGCAGCAGATGCTCATAAGCGCCGAGAACAACGAGAAAATGCTCGGTGCGGAGCTCGAAGCCGTCGTCGAGGGCTTCGACCGCTTCGGCGAGTGCTTCTTCGGACGCACCGCCAACGACGCTCCCGACATCGACGGAAAGGTGTCCGTCGGCGAATACGTGAAGATCCGCATTACCGACACTCTTGATTACGACCTTATAGGAGAGGTGATCTCAGAATGAATCTGCCAAATAAGCTGACGCTTTTAAGGGTATTTCTGATACCTTTCTTCCTTGTGTGTATGTACGTGAAGTTCCCCTTCCACTACCTCGCCGCCCTCGCGATATTCAGCGCCGCGTCTGTCACCGACGCTCTCGACGGCAAGATCGCCCGAAGCCGCAACCTCGTCACCAACTTCGGCAAGTTCCTCGACCCTCTCGCGGACAAGGTGCTCGTGCTCGCGGCACTGGCTGTGTTCGTAGAGATACCCGACATCAAGGTCGGAGCTATACCGCTTATCATCATCAGCGCGAGAGAATTTATGGTTTCGGGACTTAGGCTGCTTGCCGCAAACAGCGGCGTTGTCGTAGCCGCGGGCTTATGGGGAAAGCTCAAGACCGCGTTCACCATGGTCGCGATAATCACAGCGCTCGTGTGGCTGAGCGCGTGCTATGATTTCAGCTTCAACTTCCCGCAGGCGATGTGCGATATCGTCGATATATGGCTCATTCCCGCGCTTATATGGATATCCACCGTGCTCACGATAATCTCTGGAGCCATCTACCTCAAAGGCTACTGGAACCTCATCGACACCGACAAATAAAGGAGCAGAAAATGAAACACTGTGCAGGTCAGATAAAATACCTTGTCGCGATAAAGGAGCTCTCGGAGCTCGACGACTATGTGAAGTGCGTCAGTATCGCGCGGCACCTCGGCGTTTCACGTCCGAGCGTGAGCAAGATGCTGCGGTGTCTCGCGAATTCGGGTCTGGTGTACGAGGACTTCTGCAACAGCGTGGTGCTCACTCCCGAGGGCGAGGCTACCGCCGCGGCGATATTCGCCAATTTCGACGAGGTCTACACCTTCTTCCACAAGTTCCTGAAGCTCCCGCACGAGCAGGCTCACGACCAGGCTCTGCTCTTCATCACAGACTTCCCGCAGGACACCTGCCAGCGCCTCAAACACATAGTCAAGCGCACTATCAAGAAAAAGACGGATTGATCCTCGCTTTTTCGCTCATAGCTCATATTACGGAGGATATAATATGATAGAAGAATTACTGAAACAGCTGGAAAGCCTTGTCGGTTCGGACGATTTTGAATTCAGCTCGGAAGAAATAGTCGAAAAGCTAAAGGAAGAGGGCGCAGGTATTGAGATAGTCGGAAAGCTGCTCGCTATCATGGAAAATCACCCCCTTGACGACTTCGGAATGCCGGGTGCGATGGTACATTTTATCGAAGGCTTCTATCCCGGCTACCTTCCCGAGCTGATGGCCTCGGTCAGGCGTGCTCCTGCGATGCACACTGTCTGGATGGTGAATCGCTGTATCAACGGGAAATATGAAAAGGAAGCGCTTTTATCCGTTCTGAAAAGTGTTGCTGACAACGATTCTGTTGATAAAGCGATCAGGGATTCAGCTAAAGACTTCCTTGATTATCAAGCAGGAAACTGATTATGAAAAAAGCGGACTCAATTGGGTCCGCTTATAATTTTGAACTATACTTGATTACAAGCGTCAGAACCTCTCTAATTTGAAATTATCAGTATCGCCCTCATTATTCCTTATCAAGTAATCTATGATAATTATCCACAAAAAAGCACAACATTAAAATAAGAGGGCTCAAACGAGCCCTCTTATTTTTGTATTCAATTCAGCTATCAGCCGAGAACTATCTCAACCTCGTGTGTGCCGCCGTCGCATACGGGAACTACACAGCCCTCGATAGCCTTGCCGTCGAGAGTCATGGACTTAACGCCCTTGCAAACGTGGTTCGGGTTCTTGACTGTGATGTTGAAGGTAGCGCCGCGGAACTGACGTACTGCTGTGAAGCCGTCCCACTCGTGAGGAATGGACGGGTCAACCTTGAGTCCGTCGAATACGGGCTGTACACCGAGGATATACTGGGAAATAGCCACCATATTCCAAGCCGCAGTACCTGTCAGCCAGCTGTTCTTGCCCTGACCGAAGTTCTTGGCGTCCTTACCGCCTATCATCTGACCGTATACGTAAGGTTCGGTCTTGTGGATATCGGAGGTCTCCTCTGTGAATGCGGGAGCTATCTTCGAGTAGTACTCGAACGCCTTGTCGCCGCGTCCTGTGTAAGCCTCAGCACAGATTATCCAAGCGTTGTTATGAGTGAAGATACCTGCGTTCTCCTTGTAGCCGCCGGGATATGTGGATATCTCGCCATACTGGATATAATACTTCGTGAATGCGGGATTGTTGAGAACGAGACCGAACTCGCAGTTGAGGTACTTATCGATGGAGTTGAGGGTCTTGATGTCAGCGCCCTGCTCCTTACCGATCTCGGACATAACTGCGAAGCCCTGGGGCTCGATGAATATCTTGCCTTCCTCGCACTCGTGTGAGCCCATCTTCTCGCCGTTAGCGTCGTAAGCTCTGAGGAACCACTCGCCGTCGAATGCAGACTCCATAACGTTCTTCTTCATCTTGTCGATCTCAGCCTGAGCCTTTGCAGCCTCGTCAGCCTTGCCGAGGTGCTCGAGAATGCCGACGTAAGCGGGACCTGTGTAGGTGAAGAGTGCAGCAACGAAAGCGGACTCAGCTATCTTGGAGTAGCCGCCCTCAGCCTTGAACTTGGGATTTGTATATGTCTGGAAGGACTCGCCGGGTGTGTCTGAGAAGCACGAGAGGTTGATGCAGTCGTTCCAGTCAGCTCTCATAGCGAGCGGGAGACCGTGAGGTCCGAGGTTGTTTACGATGTGATAGAAGGAAACGTTGAGGTGCTCGAGCATAGTGTGCTTGCCGTTCGGGTCGTCGTCGAAGGGAACATCGGCATCGAGAATGCCCCAATCGCCTGTCTCCTTGATATAAGCGGAAACGGAGAGTATCATCCAGAGCGGATCGTCTGAGAAGTCGCCGCCGATATCAGCGTTGCCCTTCTTTGT
>CAMHBN010000149.1 GCA_946183385.1 uncultured Ruminococcus sp. | reverse complement strand
ACCGATGCTGCCGACGAACAAGGGCAGCTTCATACTCATAGATGCGGGCGCGAACGTTGAGTGCCGCCCAGAAATGCTGGTGCAGTTCGCGATAATGGGAAGTGCCTACATGGAGAAGGTCGTGGGCGTGAAGTCGCCTACTGTCGGACTCCTCAACGTCGGCGCCGAGGAGACCAAGGGCAGGGAGCTCGAGATCGAGGCATACAAGATGTTCAAGGAGTCGGGGCTCAACTTCTACGGCAACATCGAGGCGCGTGACGTCCCCGAGGGAGACTGCGATATCGTAGTTACCGACGGCTTCACGGGCAATATCGTGCTGAAGCTGTACGAGGGGGTCGCCTCGCTCTTCGGCAACAAGGTGAAGTGGCTCTACTCGGGAGCGGGAAAGCTCGGCGCGCTGTTCTCGCTCGGCAAGATAAAGAAGTTCAAAAAGCAGATGGACTACCGCGAGACGGGCGGCTCGGTGCTTCTCGGAGTGAGAAAGCCCGTCATCAAGGCGCACGGCAGCTCTGACGCTTATGCGTTTTTCAATGCGATAAAGCAGGCGCAGAAATGCGCTGAGGAAAACATTACGGCGGCGATAGCGGAATACGTGAGCGCCATGCCGTCGGACGACAAGGAGCAGGACAATGTGTGATATAGCAGGATTTGAAAAAAAGATTGGTTACACCTTTGAGAACAAGCACCTTATTCAGCAGGCGCTCTCCCATTCGTCTTACGCGAACGAGAAGAAGCACCCAAACGGCAGCAACGAGCGCCTCGAATTTCTCGGGGACAGCGTGCTCTCGATAGTCGTGTCCGACTACCTCTACAAGCACCTGACAAGCGTTGCGGAGGGTGACCTCACCAAGCTGAGGGCGTCGCTGGTATGCGAGAAGAGCCTGCATATATTTGCAAAGCAGATAGACCTCGGCGACTACCTCCTCCTCGGCAAGGGCGAGGAGAATACGGGCGGACGAGAGCGTCCCTCGATTTTAGCGGACGCGTTCGAGGCTGTCATTGCGGCGATTTACCTCGACGGAGGCATGGAGGCGGCAAGGAGGCATATCCTCCGCTTCATTCCCGAGGATCTCGAGCACGAGGCAAAGAAGGCATTCAGCGACTTCAAGACCGTGCTGCAGGAGGTCGTGCAGAAAAATCCCGAGGAGAAGGTCGAATACGTTCTCATCGGCGAGGAGGGACCCGACCACAACAAGCGCTTCGTTGTCGAGGTAATGCTGAATTCGCAGGTAATCGGCAAGGGCAAGGGCAGGAGCAAAAAGGAAGCCGAGCAGCTTGCCGCGAAGGAAGCGCTCGAACTCATGGGCTATGAAACACAGTAACATCTCGATATTCATACCGCACGTAGGCTGCCCGCATCAGTGCAGCTTCTGCGACCAGCGCACGATAAGCGGCGCTCAGCACCTGCCGGACGGCGAAGAGGTGAGAGCGGTATGCGAAAAGGCTCTTGCGGAGGTGCGCTCGCCCGAGGACACGGAGATAGCGTTCTTCGGCGGGAGCTTCACGGCGATACCTCGCGACTATATGCAGGAGCTTCTCGACGCGGCGAAGGAATTCGTCGGCGCGGGAAAGTTCAAGGGCATACGCTGCTCGACGCGTCCCGACTGCATCGACTTCGAGGTGCTCGGTATCCTCGCAAGGAGCGGCGTTACCGCGATAGAGCTCGGAGCGCAGTCCATGAGCGACAGAGTGCTTGAACTCAACGAGCGCGGACATACTGCCGCCGATGTCGTGAACGCCTCTGCTATGATAAAGCAGTGGGGCTTCGAGCTCGGCTTGCAGATGATGATAGGTCTGTACGGCAGCACCCGAGAGGACGAGCTGCTGACGATGCAGAAAATCACGGAGCTGCGCCCCGATACCGTGCGTATCTACCCGACGGTGATACTGCGCGGGACACATCTCGCGGAGCTGCTTGAAAGCGGCGAATACGTGCCGATGAGCTTCGACGAGGTCGTTGACATCGCGGCTGCGGGGCTTGTGATGTTCGAGGGCAGCGGGATACGCGTGATAAAATGCGGTCTGCACGCGAGCGAATTCGTGGAGAGGGACATGGTCGGAGGCTTCTACCACCCCGCCTTCCGCGAGCTCTGCGAGGGTATGATATACCGCTGCAATATGAGCTTCCAGATTGAGCAGTCTGGGTTGACAGGCGAGTGTACCTTCGCCGTTGCGCCGTCGTGCATAAGCAAGGCGGTCGGACAGAAAAAGTCCAACATAGAATATTTCGCCCGTCAGGGCATAGACATAAGTATCATCGGGGACGAGAGTATCCCGAAATATCAGTGCGAGCTGAGGAGGTGAGCGAGTGTACCTTAAATCGCTGGAAATACAGGGATTCAAGTCGTTTCCCGACAAGATAAGCCTTACATTCGACAAGGGACTTACCGCAGTAGTAGGTCCGAACGGCAGCGGAAAAAGTAATATCGGCGATTCCGTGCGCTGGGTGCTGCGCGAGCAATCGACCAAGACCCTCCGAGGAAACAAGATGGAGGACGTTATTTTTTCCGGTACTGTTGCGCGCAAGCCTATGGGCTTTGCAGCCGTTACGCTGAATATAGACAATTCCGACAGGACTCTCGCGGACATGGAGGACGAGGTCGCCGTTACGCGTAAGCTCTACAGGAGCGGCGAGAGCGAGTACCTAATAAACGGCAGACCGTGCCGACTGAAAGATATTAACGAGCTCTTCATGGACACGGGCCTCGGCCGCGACGGCTACTCCATAATCGGACAGGGTCGTATCGCCGAGATAGTCGGCGCAAAGAGCAGCGAGCGCCGCGACATCTTCGAGGAAGCCGCGGGAATATCGAAGTTCCGCTACAAGAAGCTTGAAGCGGAGCGCAAGCTGACAGCGGCGCACGAGAATATGCTCCGACTGACGGACATTCTCGCCGAGCTCGAAGGGCGCGTGGAGCCTCTGCGCATACAGTCGCAGAAGGCGGAGAAGTTCATCAAGCTCGCTGAGGAGCGCAAGCGCCTTGAAATATCCGTGTGGATAGCACGACTTGACGAATTGAAGGAAAAGCTCACCAAGCTCGATGAGAAGATTCTCGTCAGCAAGGGCGAGTACGAGAACCTTGAAAATGACATAGAGAAAGAAGAGCAGCGCTTACAGGACGGCTTCCGCCGTATGCAGGAGAGCACGATGAAGTCCGACGAGCTGAGACGTAAGATGCTCGAGGAGGAGCAGTCCTCGTCGCAGAAGAAGGCGGACATCGCCGTATTCGAGAACGACATCAGCCACTGCGAGCAGGCTATTGAAGCTGCTCAAAAGAGCATTGCGGAGTCGGGGAAGACAAAGTCAGACCTCGAGGGCAAGCGGGCTGAGGCTGAGAAGCGCATAGCCGAGCTCGGCGAGGAGAGGGAAAAGCTCGAAGCCGAGATAGCGGAGGTAACTGCCGAATTCGAGAAAGCCGAGGCGAAAAACAGTCAGCTCGGCGACAACGTTGACAAGGCGGGCAGCGAGATAAACGAGCTCTACATAAAGCAGAGCGAGCACCGTTTCGCCGCGGAGGCTGCAAGGCAGACCATCGCTGACGAGGAGGCTCGTCTCGCGGAGCTGAAAGAGAAGTCGGGCGACACCGAGAAGGCGCTTGCCGAGTACGACGATAAGATAGCCGAGAACGAGAAGCTCACCGCCAAAAACGAGGAGCATTCGGCTGAGCTCGGCAACAGGCTGAGCGGACTGGAAAGGCTGTACAGCTCCCGCAAGGAGGGCTTCGAGCGCGCGAAGGAGGACTTCGAGAAGGTGCTCTTCGAGCTGAAAGATAAACAGCAGCGCAGGAAGATACTCAGCGACCTCGAAAACAACATGGAGGGCTTTGCGGGCAGCGTAAAGCAGGTGCTCAAAGCCTCGAAGCAGGGACGTATCGGCGGTATACTCGGTACAGTGGCGCAGAATATCAGCGTCGAGCCAGAGTATGCGGTCGCGGTGGAGACAGCTCTTGGCGGTGCGATGCAGAACATCATCGTCGAGAACGAGGACATCGCGAAGAGATGTATCCGCTTCCTCAAGGAGCAGCACGGCGGAAGAGCTACCTTCCTGCCGATAACCTCGGTCAAGGGCAATGAGCTCCGCGAGCAGGGACTTGAAAGCTGCGACGGATTCGTTTCTCTTGCGAGCAGGATAGTCACCTACGACGAAAGATTCGCGGGCATTATAGCCTCGCTTCTCGGTCGTATAGCCATTGCCGAGGACATTGACGCCGCTACTCTCATAGCCAAGAAGTACGGCTACAAGTTCCGTATCGTCACCCTCGACGGACAGGTCATCAACGCGGGCGGTTCGTTCACGGGTGGCTCGGCGATGAAGTCGGGCGGCGTGATAACCCGCAAGAACGAGATAGAGAAGCTCGATGCCGAGATAGAGAAGCTGACAGCTCAGCGTGACGAGCTCAGTGCAAAGTCCGAGAAGCTGCGTGCCGAGTCGGAAAAGCTCAGATTTGACACAAACGCCGCGAGGTCGGAGATAGCTGACGCCGAGGCTGAGGCGGTACGTCTGAGAGCAGAGCTTTCGAGCCTTAATTCGCTGAAGGAGCACCTCACCGCGCAGAGCGAGGATTCGGGCAGGCTGCTCACTGAATCAGAGCAGAGGATATCCGCTGCAAAGCAGACCATAGCCGATTCCGAGAAGGCGCTCGCGGAGACGGATAAGCTCATAAAGGAAGCCGAGGAGAAGCTCGCGCAGGGTCAGGACAGCCGCGAAAAGCTGCGTATGGAACGCGCCGAGCTCTCGCAGAAGCTCTCGGATATGAAGATACACGGTATCGAGATTGAAAAGGACATACAGGCTCAGCAGGACGAGATAAAACGAGTTGAGGAGGCACTCTCCGAGCTCGGACAGGGCAACCGCCACTTCGAGGAGGAGATAGAGCGCCAGAACAATCTCATCGGGATGAAGCGGAGCGACATCGAGAAGCTGCGGAGCGAGCTCGACAATATGAAGTCGAACTCCGACACCTACCTTGCCGAAATTGCACGGTATCAGTCGGTACACACAGAGCAGAACAAGCTCGTCAACGAGATACAGAGCGGTATGAAGCAGCTCAACGAGGCAAAGGAAAGGCTCTCGGGCGAGGTAACGCGACTGGAGGAACGCCGCGAGGCTACCAACCGCGATTCAGATTACATCATCGGGCAGCTGCGTGAGGTGTATCAGCTCAACCGCAGCGAGGCTGTTGAGCTTGCGGAAAAGCTCGAGGACATCACAGCCGCTCAGGCGGAGCTCACCGCGGTAAAGAACAAGATACGCGCCCTCGGAAGCGTAAATGTTGCCGCAATCGAGGAGTACAAGGAGGTTTCCGAGAGGTACGAGTTCCTGTCGGGACAGCTCTCGGATGTGCAGAAGTCCAAGAATGAGCTCGAAAAGATAATCGCCGACCTCACCGAAGAGATGTGCAGGATAT
>CAMHBN010000148.1 GCA_946183385.1 uncultured Ruminococcus sp. | reverse complement strand
AGTTGTTGTCTCACCGCTGTCAGCTGTTGTCTTCTCAGCCTTAGTGGTGTTCTCGGATGTGCTCTCTTCCTTGCCGCAGCTTGCGAATGCTGTTGCAGCCATTGCAAGAGTAGCAACTAATGCTAATGTCTTCTTAAGTGTGTTCATTAGAATTTTCCTCCTTAAATATGTATATTATATTTTAAAAATATAATACGCTTGATTGATGGTGGTTTGTGTGGCTGTCTCTTTCGTTCTGTTCCGCACGACGACTGTCCTCGCCGCTGCATAGCGTCTCGTCAGAACTGCCGTTGTGTCCGTTAGGACTATTACCGAAGGCGTGAGCCTTTGTAATTGTTACTGAAGCAATCCTTTCTGCGGAAGTCCTCCGCATTCCGTACCCGTTATACTCTCCGTCAGGCGCCCTGCGGACGTCCTCCGTTTTCGGTAGCCTTATTCATCGAGTATCGCTGTACGTAACTGCATTTTATCTATATAGCAGACGTATTGCTTTTTGCATTATCAATATACCGTATTTCTCGGGCAAAGTCAATGATTTGAATTGTTCTTTAACCATTTTTGAACACATTGTACATTTTCAACACGATTCTTTTGTTAGTTTTTACAGATTTACAGGCTGTAAAATTAAAAAGTTACAAAATGGTAAAAGGCTTTTTTGACCTTATTACACATAAACGGAGCATTTCTTTTATATCTATTGCCCAAATATTCCAATACGGCGTAAAATCTTCAAGTCCGTTTTTGTCTATAATCACTGCGTGGACATCTTCGCATAGTACGCGAGTATGCCGCTGGCGTCGCGGGCGTCTATGTCGCCGTCCTTATTGTAGTCGGCGAACAGCTCGCAGGGCTTGCCTATAGCCGAACCTCTGCCCGTCGATTGAAGCGAATAGTGAACAAGCACGAGGCTTGCGTCCTTGGCATCGACTCTGCCGTCGTAATCGGCATCGCCGAGCTTCGCCGCCATCACCTCTACGGTTATCTCGTTGTCGCGCATACCCTCGCGGCTGACGGTCAGCGCGGCATTCACAGGCTCGCCCTTCACTGGTATGCGTATCGCCTCCGCGCCCATCGACGCGTTGTCGCCGCAGGTTATCTCCCCGAACGAATCCGTATAAATGTACACGTCCCGCACGTCGTCAAAGACGGATATGAAGACAGTCTCCTGCCGGCCGTTGTAGTCGGCGGACATCAGCTCGCTCATATTCGTGCCGTCCGAGGTCTTATATCTTATATAGTAAAGAGCGGGCTTTTCAATATAATATGATCTGTCGGAGACCCAGCCGTTTCCGTCGGGCATGGTCGTCGCACCGATGTAGGCGTCCTCCGTCAGCTCTATCGCCTTTGTATAGAGGTGGTACTCATCCCCCAAGCCCATCTTATAATATATGTCCCTTCCGTCGGGAGCAGTGAGCACGAGCCTTCCTCCCTCGGGCACAGCGCCGCTTATGCGCGAGAAACTGACCGCTCCTATCTGCTTGCCGAACACCTTCATCGAGATATTACCGCTCTTCGTCATTACCGTGCCCTCCGAAAAGAGCTTCTCCACGTGCTCATAAGCCGCGGCGGCAGCTTCGAGCTCCTCGGTGTCGGTGTCCTCAAGCCCGTAGTAGAGCTCGTCCTTCAGGGCAGCAAGGAGCTCCAGCTCCTCATCCTCGGTGTATACCATATCCTCGGCTGTGACGTCGGTCCAGTCGCTGCCGTCGGCGCTGTAGAAGCTCTCGCCCTCGTGCGTGGAGGCGAGTATGCCCTCGTAGGTCGTATAGCTTCCGAGGCTCGATATCTCACCTGTCTCGTCGTTCGTCACGTACATCGCCGTCTCGAGCGGCACCACGAACGGCGAATCCGCGCAGTAGAGCTTGACCACCGCCGCAAACGCCGCGGGAGCGGCTTCACTCGCGCGTATCTCGACGCTCCTGTCGAGGTCTATGGTCATATAGCCCGTATATTCGCATTTTCCCTTAGTCACGGACGACGGCGTGCCCGAGGTCGGGTCGGCGGAGTCTTTGAGGTCGGTGTATATCGTTATCTCGTACTCCGTATCCGGCGACGAAATATACGTACCGATAGCCGATATCTGCGTGTCCTCGGTCGCGGTGAATATATTCGCCATATATGACGGCTTTATGATGTCAGCGTCGTCGTAGGCGGAGAGGCTCTGCAGCTGCACATAAGTATCGTGCTGGAATATCGTGCAGTAGTCGTCCGCGTCGGCGAGCTCATACACCGCAAATTCCGTCATCGACTTGTCGCAGTAGGATATCCATATATAGCCGTCCTCGCCGTAGTTTTCGCCCCAGCTGTTCTTGACGAGCCACGCGCCGTCCCTCTCGGCAGGATTCTTGAAATTCGCCGCGGGGAAGCTGTCGTCCCAGCCGACTATCGCGACGGAATGATTCGCAAAGCGCGGCTTCCTGCTCGTATTCGAGGACGAAAATTCGGCGCTGAAATTCGCGACCGCGTCGGAGTAGAACGAAACGTCCACAGCCAGCCCGTCGCTGACGAACTGCTTGATGAGGGAATTTACCTCGTCCTCGTTGGTGTGCTCCCTGTCGTAGTCGAAGGTGTAGGCATTGCGGAGGTGATACTCGCACTCGCCGCGCTTACTGTCGAGGACATCGCTGTCCGCGAACACAGTCTCGTCACCGTAGGGCATAACGCTCTCGTCCGCGGGACCTATCCACTGCGCCCACAGGTTCGTTACGGAAATGGCGCTGCCGCCCGAATTGAGCAGCTCATGCACCTCATTCTTGTCGGTGATGTACGGATAATCGGGAGCAAGCGCATAATACGCGGCATGGAACTCCGACAGGTCAACGGTCGGGTCGCTCCCGATGACGCTGCTCTCGGCGCTCGCTATCGCTGAATGAGCCCAGCACGTGCCGTATGGCGTCTGCTTCTTCACCGGAGATACGGGGTATTTATCGCGCATATCGAACTTGCTCGGGAACTTCCCGCTGTCAGCAGCTTTCGGAGCGTAAACGCTCTCCGACGGTGCAAGCCCGACTGCTCCGTCCGCAGACACAGCCGACACCGCAAACACAGGCTGCGACAGCGAATATCCGCCAGATGTGCGGCTCCCGGCGACTGCGGTGCACAGCTCTTTGATGCCGAAAGCTCCGTTGTATGAGGCGGCAAGTGTCAGAGCCGCCGCCGCTGAAACAGCACGCCTTGTAAAAGCTCTCATACTATCCCTCCTGTCAGGAAATGACATCTCTCGCGGTATAGTAGGCTATACCGAACCACTCGCGCACCCAGTAGGTCGGCACGAGCCACCACGGAGTATGCGCGGAGATGTTGTACGCCTCCATGCCGAGCTTGCGCGCCTTCATATCCGAGCGCAGCTGGTGGAAGCCATCTGTGACTATCGTGATATGCTCGGGAAGTCCCTCGCGTGCGATGAGCTCCTGCGAGAAGCGGAGGTTCTCGTCCGTGGTCGCAGACTTGTCCTCTTCAAAGATACGCTCGGGAGCAATCCCGCGCGATACGAGGTAGTCCCGCATACACTGCGCCTCGCTTATGCTCTCGTCGGCGCCCTGTCCGCCCGAGACGACGACCCGCACCTCGGGATTCTCCGCGAGATAGCCGTAAGCTGCATCCAGCCGACGTTTCAACATAAGGCTCGGCACGCCGTTTCTGACCTTGCACCCGAGCACGACCACCGTCGTGTCGGTATTCCTCGGAGCGTCGTGCATCTCCCTGAGCATAAAGAAGCTCATCACCGCCGCGGAGACGATACCAAGTCCGATAAGTACAGCGGCCGCGCACACGGCGGCACGTCCTCCCCTGCTCTCCCACAGGTGAGCCACAAAGCGGCTGAACCTCCCGTAAAACAGGAAAACTGCGGTAAGAACTCCGGATATGAAAGCTCCCGCGCAGTTTCCGATGTTGATTATCCCGCTCCCGAGCGGAAGCAGGAAAACTATCAGCATTATAAAAGAAATGAGAGCGGGTAAAACTCTCATTTCTGTCCTTATGAATGTAAACATTGTTAAAGTATGTCAGTCCTTCTTTGCCGCAAGCTTGAGTATGCGGTCAACGTCCTCCTGCGAGGTGAGCTCGCTTCCGAGGTGAGTGGGCACGCTGTTGTACAGACCGTGGAAGTCCGAGCCGCCCGTCCTGATGAGCTCGTACCTGTCAGCGATAGCACTCAGCTCCTTGCGGTAGTTCTCGTCCGCGGAGTGGTGACCTATCTCAACGCCGTCTATCTTGCCGCTCTTTGCCAGCTCCTCAAGGAGCTCGATGTTGTCGTACTGCGCGGGGTGAGCCATAACAGCCACTCCCCTTGCGGTGTGGATAAGGTCGATGACGAAGTTGACGTCGGGGTACTCGCGCTCAACGTAGCACGAACCCGTCTTTGGGTTGAAGAGCTCGCTGTCGAGCTCGCCGTAGAATTCCAGCGCGTAGCCGTAGTCAATGAGCGCACGCATGATATGCTGCTTGAATATGCTCTTTGAAGCTGTGGTGTGCTTGAGTATGCTCTCGAGGGTAATGGGGAACTTCTCCATTACCTTGTCTATCATTTCCTTCGAGCAAGCCTTTCTTATCTCGCAGGATTTGAGGCAGAGCCCCTCAAGTCTGTCGGGCTTCTGCGGAGCGTAGCAGAGGATATGTACCTTGCTGTTTCTGTCCTTGTCCCAGGCGGAGAGCTCGACGCCGCGGAGTATCTTCACTCCCTCGCGCTGTCCGAGCACATCTGCTCTTGAAAACGATGCCATGGTGTCGTGATCGGTAATAGACAGGCAGTCTATACCCGTGCGTTTAGCCTGTGAGATGATGTCCTCGATACCGAGCGAGCCGTCAGACAGCTTGGTATGACAGTGCAGATCGCAGATCATTGATCAAACCTCTTTTCATGCCGCAGTAAAAGTCCCCGCGGCAGACATAATTATATATACTGCATTATATGAAGATGTCAAAGTATTAAGAAGTACATATAGCGATAATAATTATATCATATCTTACGACAAATTTCAAGTATTTTAGTGCAATTTTTCTATCAGGCAGGATGAAATATTTCCCTGTCAGCGGATTTCGGCTATATTACGTCATTGCAGAGCGGCGTACAGCTCACCCTTCCTGAAACCCGTCTCCTTCGCGACTGCCTTGCAGGCTTCGGTGGGCTTCTCGCCCATGGCTATGAGCTTCTGCACCTGCTCCAGTGCCTGTTCGAGAGTTGCCTCCCCGCCCTCGGCAGTACAGCCCTCGACCACGAGCACGTACTCGCCGCGCGGCTCGTTCTCCGTGTAGTAGCCGACAGCCTCGCCGAGCGTCATGCGCAGGGTCTCCTCGTGGAGCTTCGTTATCTCGCGGCATATCGAGATATGCCTGTCCGCACCGAAGAAGCCGGCGAGGTCGGCAAGCGTGGCGCGGAGCTTGTGCGGAGCCTCGTAGAATATCATCGCTCCCGTCTCGCCGCGCAGACGTCCGAG
>CAMHBN010000147.1 GCA_946183385.1 uncultured Ruminococcus sp. | reverse complement strand
CTTGTTATACATATTGCTAAAAAGCGAAACTCCCGATTTTTTCGGGAGTTTTTGCTATTTGACATTTTTCAGCATTAAATATATAATAAATATTGTCGGCTTCTTCCGTCAGGAAGGAGGTGAAACGCACATGGAGCATATAATTTCTTTCATCACAGCTGTTATGGCTCGCTTAGTTGGTGACTGTGTGAGCAAGTGGTTAGACAGCCGCAAAGCCGACAAATAGCCCAAAAGAAAAACCCGAGAGCTGCCACTCTCGGGTTTTTCGCATTTGGTGAAACCATTACATATTCTCTTTTGGTTGTATATATTATACCACGCAAAAAATCATTTGTCAAGTATTATCTGAGCTCTGAGCTCTCACATCAGAAGATATAGGGCTGTCCGTCGATGGTGTATACGCAGAACTGTATGCCCTCGGGTATGAGCGACTTTACCTCCGCCCAGTCACCGTCTGCGGTGACGTAGCTGTCGCCCGCTATCGTCAGCATCTTGCGGTCGGTTATCTTTTCGGTGAACTCGTCGCCGAACGCCGTTTTCAGCGTCTCGTCGCGGTTCGCGAACATCGTGTCCGCATCAAGGTCGCCGCTGAGCCGGCAGTTCGAGATGTCGATGAAATCAAAGCTGAAGTCGTCCGTGAAGAGCTCTGTAAGGCTGCTGCGGTAGGTCTGCACGAACTCCTCGGGAGAAGCAAACGTGCTGTCTCCGCAGAGGCTTTCAAGGTAGTCGGGATAATAGCAGTCGAGCACGCCCTGCACGTCGTTGTTGTTGAGCGCATCGAAGTATCTGTCCACGAGGTATATCTCACTGTAATCAGTACCCTCATTGCCGAAGCAGCGGTTGTCGAAGCTTATCATTATGCTGATGTTCTCATCGTCAGAGGGCGTGAGGTCAAAATTTGTCATATACTGACCGTGGTACTCCTCGTCGGTCATATTCTTTCGGGCGTTTTCTCCGCCGTCGATGCGGACTCCCGACGATGACGAGCTGTTCTTGTCCCCGCAGGCTGTGAACACAGCTCCCGCGAGCACGGCTGCAGCGATCACCGTAAATATCTTCTTCATAGCGTTCATCTCCGTTTAGCCGAAAGCGTAATACTTGCCGTCCATAAGGGCAAAGGCGATATCATAGCCGCTTATCAGGCGGTGCTCCTTGCCGTCCTCGCCCTTGGCATAGATATAGAAGGAGACATATTCTATCTCGTCCGAATTTTCCTTGACATACTCGTAATAATCCATATCGAAGATATCAAAGAAGTATTCAAAGAGCTTCTTTTTCAGGTCGTCGATAGTCTCGCCGTCCTCGAGCTCGGGCTGCTCCGCCTTGATGCGGGTGATGGTGAAATCGCCTGTATATTTCGACTCATCCTCGTCCTCGTCGCCCTCGGTGCACTCCCTCTGCATTATCGAGCGCAGGTTCTGACCGCTGAGCTCGAACGAATGCCTGAGGTCATACTCGTACTCCTCCTGTAAATACGCTGAATAGCGCTCCTTGTAGTCGGGGTAGAGCAGGGTCTCGTATTTATCGTAATCGCTGTTCTGGAAGCAGGTGAAGTACTCGTCGAGTGCGAACATGAGCTCCTCGGGTATCGAGTCGTCGTAGTAGAACTTCACGCCGTCCGACGCTATGCGGTAGCTTCCGAGGCTGTACTCCTCGCTGTCCTCCTTCGGCTCGACGAGTTCGCCGACATGAGGGACAGTATTTTCCGCAGCGGTAACATTCTCATTTACCGTGAGCTCGGCACCCTTCCCGCACGAAGCGCAGGACAAAAGGCATATTGCTGCCGAAACAACAGCCGCCAGACGTTTGCTATCCATAATAAATACACCTCTTTTACAACGGTAGGAATTTTCCCATAGCGTCCGCCCACTGCGCAGCCTCTGAGCCCGCAGGCGCGTACACTGTAAGGTCGGGGAGCTCCTCAAGTCCCCAGTTTTCGTATTTAAGGTCGGGATTTTCTATCCACAGTGATATCATGCCCTCGCAGGCGGTGAACGCCTCCTCGCGGACATAAGCCACATTTTCGGGTATCGTTACCTCTCTGAGGCTCGCACAGCCGACGAATGCGCCTCTGTCGATGCCTGTCACAGCCTCGGGGATGTTTATCTCCTCGAGCGACGCGCAGTCCATGAATGCTCCCTCTCCGATGAGAGTAACGCTCTCGGGAAGCTGTACCGAGACGATATCATAGTTTGCCTCAAAGGCATAGAAGCTTATCTCGGTGACGGGCACTCCCTCTATGCTGTCGGGAATGACGATATACTGTTCATGCCCGTCATATTTTGTTATTTTAGCCTGTCCGTCCTCGATGACGTATTCAAAGTCTGTCAGTTCCTTTACGTCCCTGACGTGAACGGTAGGCTTTTCGCTGTACACGTTGCCGAACTCGTCGATGAAGGTATCGGGCTCGACCTCGGGCTCAGCCTCGGCGGCTGAGGTAGTCTGCACCTGCGGCGTCGGTGAGGAGCCCTCGCTGACCTCCGCACAGCCCGCGGCAGCTGCCGCGAACGCAAGAGCAACGGACAGTATGACCATTTTCCTCATAAATAATATCTCCGTAATTTGAAAGCTGTATGTTATCTTTATGCGTAAATAATGAAAACTATCGTAGGGGCGGATATTATCCGCCCGCAATTTCGCGCGGAATAATTCCGCGGACAAGAATCTTAATGCAGCAAGTAAGGGGACGCCTTAACTTGCGAGGCGCCTTACGATTATTTCGCCGTTCTCTAAAAACTGTGAACGGCGACCAGAGGCTCTGCCTCTGGTCTCTGCAAGCCTTTGAAAAGGCTTGAGCGAAGCTTTCGGTTTCGCGCTGTAGTTTATCTGCGGCGGCAGTTTACCTCCGCGCCGCTTACTGCTTTGCTCTGACCTTTGCACGCTGCGAATTGCTGAGTATGCGCTTGCGGATACGCAGGCTCTCGGGAGTTACCTCCAGAAGCTCGTCGTCCGCGAGGAATTCGAGGCAGTCCTCAAGGCTGAGCACACGCGGCGGCACAAGACGGAGCGCGTCGTCGCTTCCGCTCGCACGGGTATTGGTCAGGTGCTTCTTCTTGCACACGTTTACTACGAGATCCTCCACCTTCGGGGAAGCTCCGACTATCATTCCCTCGTATACGGGAGTACCCGCGGGAATGAAGAGCTGTCCGCGCTCCTGAGCGTTGTACAGACCGTAGGTAACAGCCTCGCCTGTCTCGAAGGATACGAGCGAGCCCGTGTTGCGGCGCTCGATGTCGCCCTTGTAGGGCTCATAGCCCTCGAATACGTGGCTCATGATTCCCTCGCCCTTGGTATCGGTGAGGAACTCGCTCTTATAGCCGAAAAGTCCTCTTGCGGGAACAAGGAACTCGATACGCATACGGCTGCCCTGCGGGTGCATGGAGACGAGCTCGCCCTTACGAGTGCCCATTTTCTCCATAACAGAGCCTACGCAGTCCTCGGGAACGTCGATGACAAGGCGCTCGATAGGCTCAAGCTTCTGACCTGTCTCCTCGTCCTTCTTGAAGAGCACGCGGGGAGTCGAAACTGAGAGCTCATAGCCCTCTCGGCGCATATTCTCGATGAGTATGGACAGGTGCATCTCGCCTCTGCCCGCAACTCTGAACGAATCGGTGGAATCAGTCTCCTCAACGCGGAGGGAAACGTCCTTGAGAAGCTCGCGGAAGAGTCTCTCGCGGAGCTGACGCGATGTGACGAACTTGCCCTCGCGTCCTGCGAAGGGACTGTCGTTTACGGAGAACGTCATCTCGACCGTGGGCTCGCTTATCTTGACGAAGGGAAGCGGCTCGGGAGCCTCGGGCGCACATATAGTATCACCGATAGTGATGCCCTCTATACCCGAGATCCACACGATATCGCCGACTGTAGCCTCCTGAACGGGAACGCGGTTGAGTCCCTGTATCTGGAGAAGTGAGACTATCTTGGAGTTGTAATTCTTCTTCGAGCCCGTGTAGTCACAGACAGTTACCTGCTGATTTACCTTGATACTGCCGCGGACGATACGTCCGATACCGATACGACCTACATACTCGTTGTAGTCGATGGAGGAGATGAGCATCTGGAGCGGCTCCTCCTCGTTGCCCTGCGGCGGCTCGATGTAGTTGATGATGGTATCAAAGAGAGGCTTGAGGTCTGTGCCTGCCTCGTACTGGCTGAGTGAAGCCGTTCCGCTTCTGCCCGAGCAGAAAAGGAGCGGAGATTCGAGCTGTTCCTCGCTCGCGTCGAGGTCGAGCAGGAGCTCCAGCACCTCGTCGCCAATCTCGTCGAGACGGGCGTCGGGACGGTCTATCTTGTTAACGACGATGATAATCTTGTGACCCATTTCCAGTGCCTTCGAGAGCACGAAGCGGGTCTGCGGCATGGGACCCTCCGCCGCGTCAACGAGGAGCAGAACGCCGTCCACCATTTCGAGGATACGCTCAACCTCGCCGCCGAAATCGGCGTGTCCCGGGGTGTCGATAACGTTTATCTTGATGTCGTTGTACATAACGGAGGTATTCTTCGCAAGGATAGTGATACCTCTTTCGCGCTCGATGTCGTTCGAGTCCATAACTCGCTCGGCAACAGCCTGATTCTCGCGGAACACACCGCCCTGCTTGAGCATTTCGTCAACGAGGGTAGTCTTACCGTGGTCAACGTGGGCGATGATGGCGATATTTCTCAGATCATTTCTTATCATACTTATCTCTCCTTAAAATAACCTTTAGTTATCTCTTAGCTTTTAAATTTGTTTCCGAGCTTTGCACTCAGCAGAGCTCTCAATGCGTCGGGCTGACCCTCGGCAAATTCATTTTCCCTGAATACGTAGAATCGGTACTTGTCGCATATTATCACGAACCAGCCTCCGCTGTACTTCGCACTCGTGACCGAGCTGTACATATTTGTCACGCGCTCGTCTATCTTCGAGCCGACATTCACGGCGGTGAAGGAGTCGTCGCCGAAGGTGACAGTCTCGGTTACGTCACTGCAAAGCTTCTGCGACGCATTATAGAGCTTTCGCGGTATGTAGCAAGCCCACACCATAAGAAGTATGCCGAGCACTATGAACAGCACCGACACAAAAGCATAGAAAAGCCCCTCGCCCTTGGCGGCGAACAAAAGCAGCGAGCCCGCAAGCTGCAAAAGCTCGAACAATATCATCGGAACGGGCAGCAGCAGATTGAACCACGAGCGTGGTCTGCTCCACCAGTATTTCTTATAGCCTTCCAATGTGGGGTGGGTTTTGACTGTCAGCATAGTAACCTCCCATACATTTATTTAACAATAGCGCGGTATTTCGTGCAAAAGCTCTTTTTTTCCTGACATAAAAAAGCCCTTGCAGAGGTTGCAAGGTCATTTCATAAAAACAGCCCCGAAATGCTCGGGGCTTTGGTGGGAGAGGGTGGATTCGGACCACCGAAGCTGAAAAGCAACAGATTTACAGTCTGCCCCCTTTGGCCACTCGGGAACTC
>CAMHBN010000146.1 GCA_946183385.1 uncultured Ruminococcus sp. | reverse complement strand
TAAAATAATATGTACATGAACAAACCTCAGAGACATTTTGGAGTGTGTTAAATAAATGAGCAAAATAAAGGATTTTTACGAAGGTCTGAAGAAGTCAACGAAGATAACCGTGCTCTCGTGCGGAAGCTTCGTGGTGATGACAATGCTTATCCTCGCGTTTTTCATAATATTCCCGATAACCCCGTCCGAGAAGATAATGACCAACATCGGACGTGAGAATATGGCAAGGGACAACGGTCAGCAGACCGTCCAGAGCGGCATACCCACAGTTGAGACGACGGCTTCCACAGCCGCAACGACCAAGACTACGACTACTGCAAGGTCAACGGTATCAAGACCGCACACAAGCTTCACCATCACGATTACAACAGGCTCGGGCTTCCTGTGGAACGGACGTATCCCCACAGGCGGTATCCCCGGATATACCGAGACCGTAACTACTGCGGTAGCTACCGGTGAGCCCGGCAACCCCAACGTTGACCCGACAGGCATCACCGACCCGAATCAGGGCGGAACAGAGCCCGATCCCAATCAGGGCGGCGTTACTCCCGACCCGAATCAGGGCGGAGACGACCCCGACCCGAATCAGGGCGGTGTTACTCCCGACCCCAATCAGGGCGGCGCTGACCCCGCCCCCAATCAGGGCGGCACTCCCACGCCGTCAGTAAATCCCGACCCCAATCAGGGCGGCGGCGCAGAAACATGGTAAAAATCGAGCCGACCGAAGGCTTTCCTTCGGTCGGCTTCAGTTTTAGGAGGACATCATGGCTGAGCTCAACAAGCGCGAAAAAGCCGCTCTGCGGTACTATATCGGCGATGTCTCGGGAAGCGACCCGTTCCGGAGCGACCCGAAGGCGTACCTCGTGCTGAACTCGCTCTTCTTCGCGGGCACGGCTACGGAGCGTGCGCGTGCCGCCGAGGGAAAGCGCCTGAATCCCGCCATACTCGCGGATACGGACAGGCTCACGGAGCTGTTCGCGGATCTGTTTTCGGCGTTCCGCAGGTGCGCCGCCGAGGAGGAGCGCCGCACCTTCCGCGTGGAGAGGTGGTCGGACTACGCTCTCTGCAGGGCAGCGGGAACCACGCTCTCGCTCACGTCTACGTCAACGGCGGGCTTCCTGCGATACTACCGTGACAGGCTCGGTATCGCGCTGATGAGGTTCACGCTCCCGAAAGGCACGCCCTGCATAGACGTCGCCGCGGCTCTCGACTTCTACGCCAAGCCCGACGAGGCGGAGGTGCTGCTCCCGCCGTTCCTGCGGCTGGATATAGCAGAAGTCCCCGTCACCGACGACGAACGGAGCATACTCGATTCCGCGGGCAAACCGCCGCGGTGCTCGTGTACAGCCACCGCCGACGGCATACAGCCCTGCACCGCCGCGGAGGCGGAGCTCCCGCACGGCGGCGGGCAGGCAGGTCAGCGGGTGCTCGCGGCACTGAACGCGGGAGAACTCCCCTCCTCCGAGGACGAGGAGCTGTACTCGCAGTGGAAGAAGGCATACCTGCTGCAACTGCACCGCCTGTTTACGGATAATACGTGAATACAATAGAAAGCCGCGTCATCGGACGCGGCTTTTGCCATATCATCTTGTGGCTTTTCTGTACATCCAGTACGAGCTCGCTCCCGCTACGGCATAGCTGAACATAAGGTTGAAGTAGTACCTTCCCGTCACGCCGAAATATTCCAGCGACCTGCCGAAATTGAAGAAGAAGTTGCTGAAAGTACACTCGGAGAAGCCAAGCCCCTCACGCAGGTTCTCGTCAACTATCTCGTCCACTGTTTCCTGCTGCACTCCGCCAATTTCCCCGAACAGATACATCGTTTCCCTTATCTGTTGGATTATCTGCGGGAACATATCCGCCATCCTCCAGCACCATACGACCTTCTCGGCGAGGAATATCGCCACAACGATTATCGCCACGCAGGTCACTATACCGTAGATACGCGGGAGCTCGCCGTCCTTGCTCATAAAGATGTAGCCCGCGACCGTTCCGAGGGCGAGTATGCCTCCGCACAAAGGCGCCAGAAAGCCAAATCTGCCTATTATTATCCACAGGATAATACCGGGGAGCGCTCCGACGAGAGCGCCGCCGACCGCCTTGAGCAGGCTCATGAACATCGAGTCCTCGCTCCCTGAGGGGAGCTTGCCCATGAAGTATACATCATCTGCGCTGAATACAGCTTCCTTTGCGGCGTCGGGAGCATAGCCCGTCGGTGCGGGAGCAGATGTTCCCTCTGTCTGCTGTGTGTCTCTGAAATCATCCATAATTATTCTCCTTTTTAGGCGGGATATGTCTCCTTGAGGTATTCAAGGAGCATCTCGGGTATGAACTGGTAGTGGTGCGATTCGTAGAGCTTGTAGGTAAGCTCAACGCCGTGGGATTCCAGTCTCTCCTTCAGCTTTGCGACGCCTTCGAGTGTCGTATCGTCTCCCTCGCGGTAATATTCGGCATAATCGGGGTCCTCCAGCGAGCCCGCACAGAGGAAGACGGTCTTATCCAGCTTTTCGTTCCTGTCGAAGTAGTTGTAATCATTCTTCACATCGTTGTTGCTGATGCCTTCATACTGATTATAGTGATACAGTCCCCACAGAGCAGGGCTTCCTATGATGTAGTGACCGAAGGGCTGATTCTCGAATTTGTCGGAATTGAACACCGCATAGTGCGTGAACACGCCGCCGTCCGAATGACCGTAGAGCGTGGAATCTCCGCAGTCGATGTTGTAATTCTCGCAGAGATAAGGCATAAGGTTGTCGGTGATAAAATCCAGCAGCTCGCTACGGTTAATAACAAGATCCTCATAGCGCAGTCCCTGATCCGGGTCGGTGATATCATAGCTGTAATACAGGCTGACGAGGATAACAGGTGCAGCCTCGCCGTTCTCCATGCATTTCCTCAGCGCGGGACAGTTGCCGAAGCGCCATATACCGTCCGTCAGGAAGAACACGGGATAGGTCTTGTCCCTGTCGTAATCGGGCGGGAGCGTCACATGGACTGTGAAGTTCTTGCCCATTTCTTCATCGTAGATGTTTATCTCGTCTACCGAATCCTTTATCGCTTCAACAGCACTGCGGTCGTATTCCCAGTCGCTTCTGTAGTTGTGGAAGGCGCTCCATATACTCTTTGATTCATCTCTGACATCGACGCTTCCTTCGGGAAGGGTCTCATAGTCGCCGCTTTTCAGGGCGTCGTATATGACCTGCGCAAACGTGACCTCCACCTCGACCTCTTCGTCGGGATAGCCCCATTCAATGCTTCTCTCGCGGATGAATTCAAGGTAGTCCTCAAATGAAGAAAATGAGTATTTTTTCTCTTCAGGCTCGCCATTTTCATCATAATCCGTCGCAGTGAACCAGTATGAACCGCCGTCCTCAAAGTAGTCTTCGGTGGGGATAACATAAGGGTAAACGAATCCGTCCACAAGAATGACGGACGGGAAAACGTCCCCGTCTCCCGATTCCTTCCTCTTTTGGAGCCTGCGCAGCTCGTGCTCGTATTCCTCGTCGGTGAACATATCGCGGTTCTGCTCTAAATAATTGCGGGTCGCCTCAACATCGCCCGCCATGAACTCTATGCTGACCTTGTGCTCGGCATTCGGGTCGGCGCTGGGCTTTTCAAGCTCGTCCAGCAGTGTGAGCCCGTGCTTTTCCACCCATTGGAGCTCAGTCTCCGTCATCTTGTTGGCAAGAGTTGTCCCCTGCTTCGCGGCTTCGGTCGTGACCTGCATTGTCGTGCTCTCGCTCGGACTGCTGTCAGGAGCCTTATCGCTGCACGCAGTCACAGCCGCAATAACGGTCAGCGACATCAGCAGCGCGATTATTTTTTTCATTCTAACGTCTCCTTTATTTGAATATTTTATTATTATATCATATTTGTTCACATTTGTCAACCTGAGACGCTGGCGGGGAGCCCCGCGGGCAGTTCGCGCTGTCGCTCGTAAACTCGCTTTCCTGTACAGAGTGCAAATCTTTTCCCGCGATTGTTGCGTACGCGGGTAAACACCTCAACAAAAAAATGCCGCACCAAAAGGTGCGGCATAAAATATGTTAGAGCGTAGGTTTGTTTGATTCGATTATGCTGAAAGTGAAGCAGCGCCTGCGTCAACTCTCTGAATGAAGAGAGCATCGTTAGCTGTTACGCCTGCCTCGCCGTCAACGTCTGCGTTTACAGCTCCCTGAGCCTTGAGCGCATACTTGTCGCGGTTAGCGATGTGCTGGAGGATCGCAACTGCATCGGCAACTGTGCACTTACCGTCGAGGTTAGCGTCACCCTTTACAGTTACGCCTGTAACGCTCTGAGTTGTTGTGCTTGCAAGGTTGCTGTTTGCTGTTGTGGAAGCCTTCGTAGAAACAGTAGTTGTTGTGGAAGAAGCAACAGCAGTTGTTGTCTTCGTTGTCGATGTGATAGTTGTTGTTGTAGCAGTTGTAGTAGTTGTTGTCTCCGTGGTGGATACAACTGTGCCGGGCTGCTGTGTAGAGAACTCGTAGCTCTTCATGTCAACGAGCTCGGGCTGGTACCAGATCTGGCACTCAGCGGAAGCGAGGTCTGCGGGGAACTTTGTGCGGTCGATCTCAACAGTGAGCTTACCGAGTGAATTAGTCTTGCCTGACCACTTTACCTCTTCCCAGCCGTCGCCGTTGAAGCCAACAGCGCCGTTGGTCTCGGTATTGGGCTCACCCTCGAAGTAAAGAACGAGTGTACCCTGGTCCTTGGGAGCGTTTGCGAAGTCTATCTTGTACTTCTTTGTCTTGTCGACCTCAACCTTTATATCCACCTTGGGAGCGTCGAGGATGACGATCTTTTCGATGTTTGTCTTGCCGGGTGTTCTTGCCTGCATATGGTTGAGAGTTGAAAGGTCAGCTGAGTAAGCTGCGGGAACCTGCTTGTCTACGAGGAAGTAAGCGATTCCGTTCTCTTCGTCAACTGTGTAAGCAGCCATTTCGGACCAGTTGCCGTATTCCGCGTCTGAAACTGCGAGGATAGGCTGATCGCCTGTGTACTTGATAGCAACTTCCTTGCCCTTGAGGTCGTCCCATGAGATCTCCTTGCCGGGTGTTGAGTTGCCATAAGTCTTTTCCTTTGCTACGTCGATCTCAGCATTCTCAAGGAATACCTTACCTGTTGAGAGATCCTGATGGTCATAAGTAGGCATCTTGCCTTCGCTGCCCCAAACGATAGAATCATCGTTCATGATCTCCATCATCTTGTTGATGATAGGAAGGTTGTTTTCAAACCATTCGCCGGTTTTACGGTCGATATAGCCGTGTACCTCACCGGGGTTCTGAGTTGGATCGCTGGCATCCTTTTTCTGTCCGTTGTCCCAGAGAACGCAGGGGATACCGTATTTCTTTGTAGTCTCGAAGTACTGTGTTGTCCAGTCAACACGAGCCTGTGTATTTCCGAAGTCGGAAGTACCCATTTCGCCGATAACTACGGGAACGTCCTTATTGATGAACATATCGCGGAAGTTCTGGAGGTTGTAAGCGAGGTCGTTGCTGAACTCCTTAGTGAAGGTGTCGTGGTAAGCGCCTT
>CAMHBN010000145.1 GCA_946183385.1 uncultured Ruminococcus sp. | reverse complement strand
GATAATAATTCAATTCTTACCAATTTTTCTCTCCTTTAAACATTATGATACTAATCAATTATTATTTTTATTATAAAACGAAAAGCCGCCCTTGTCAAGGCAAAGGGCAGCTGTCAAAATATAGCATTTCATTCGCCGAAGCTGTGCGTGAAGTACAGTCCGCCGAACAGCCTGTACATCAGCTTCGCGAGGTAGTCCTCGTCCGCGCGGCTGCCCGTGAGCACGTAATTCTTGGCGATACCGTTCATTCCGCCCGCGATGAAATCCACGAGATAGATGCGGCTGTCTCCCGTGACGTCGCGGAAGAAGTGCTCGCAGTCCATAAACGAGCTGTACTGCGCGTCGTACAGGAAATGCATCATCCCGTTCTTCACAAGGAGCTCGAGCAGGTGCCTGTGCCCGACGATGAACGCGCTGTAGTGCCTGCAGAACAGGTGAAAGCTCGCCGAGCGGCAGACGGAGTTGTCGTCCTCGGGCACGAAGCAGCAGCTGCTGCGTATCGTGTAGGCGATGACGTTGTCCTTCGAGCCGAACAGCGAGTAGAATGTCTGGCGCGAGATGTCAGCCTCCCTGCACAGGTCGCTGACCGATATCTCGGTGTATGGTGTATCTTCGAGGAGCCGCAGCATGGCGTCTCCTATCAGCTTCTGCGACGACAGGGCTGTTTTGTTGGTGCCTCTGTACATTGACAAAACCTCTCTCTATGTAAATGTTAGAAATTTCCCTTGACAAATGTCAGACTTAATGATATTATTATAACAGCAACTTTGACAATTGTCAAGCTGCACAGCTTAAAACGGAGGTCAAAAAAATGGCAGAACAGGTTACAAAGGATACCAAGATAGGCGAGCTTCTCAGGATAGACGCGGACGTTGCTCCGATTCTTCTCAGCATCGGAATGCATTGTCTCGGATGTCCCGCTTCTCAGAACGAGACTATCGAGGAAGCAGCAGCAGTTCACGGCGTGAATGCCGACGAGCTCGTAGCTGCTCTCAACGAGAAGATAAACGCATAATCAAAAAGGCACACGGTAGCTTCCGTGTGCCTTACTTTTTTATGAAACCCTTCACGGTCTCCGCGGTGCTGACTATCTTGTCCGCCGTACAGAGCAGTACGCTCTCCCTAAAGCGCGGGATATGCGTCAGATTCAGCGGGAACATATGCGAGTATATCATATTCCGCTCGCGCCTGTTGAGTGTGAACCTCGCCATTGCGTTCGACAGTGCGCGGGAAGCATGGGTGTAGCCGTGCAGGCGGTGCCAGCTCTCGTCGGCGTGCCAGTCGTAGAGGAAGAAGTCGTGGAGCAGAGCTCCGCGTATGAGCGAGCGGCGGTCTGTGCGTATGCGCAGGACGTCCGCGAGCGTGAGGCACATATCCGTCACCTTCAGCGAATGCTCATAAACGCTGACGCTCCCGTGCTGAACGAAGCCGCGGGTCTTCTGCATATCGTCGGAGCGCAGGATATCGCGTCCCTCTCGGGATATTTCACTCAGGTGCTTCATAGTGCCATCTCCATATACCCGCAGATGAACGGGAAAAAGTCGAATTTTTCGGTTCCCGTGTGGACGGCTCCGAGCCGCTCGTACCATTTGCGCAGGACGGTATTCTCCTCAACGATGCTCAGCTTCATCAGCGTGCAGCCCGCGCTGCGTACGACGTCCACAGCGTGCCTGACGAGCTCCTCGCCGAAGCCTCTGTGCCTGTACTCGGGAAGCACGGAGAGGCTGCCGAGCTCGCACTCTTTTTCGCCGCGCATGAGCAGCGAATAGAAGCCGACTATCCTGTCGTCGCAGATGTAAACGTACATCAGGCGGTGCTGGTTGTCGAGCTGGTCTGTGAGCTTCTCCGCTGTCATTGCGAATGCCACGAACAGCGGCGCATTTTCGGGCGTGAAGCCGAACTCGTCAGCCACTGTCATAAAGCTCCGCCTCACAACGTCCGCACACACGGGGAGCTCACTCCTGTATGCCTCTCTTATCATACTATCCCTCCTGTTCAATATATGCTGCAATTATACCACGCCGCACTGCATTTGTCAATCAAAAAAATGGGCACTCAAAGGGAGCCCCTTTTGGCGGTTTCGCAGGTTACCGGATTTTTGCCGTTAGTTTACGGCTCGGTAGCCCACGTTTTCCGCTAAGGGAAGCAACCTAAAGTGCCCATTTTTTCATATTTATTCCACGGGGAATTTATCTATCATATGTGCGTCCATCTGCTGTATCAGCAGTGCGTCCTTGGCTGTTACGCCGGGTTCGCCGTCAACGTCCGCATTGATCAGTCCCTGCTCGCTCAGACCGTACTTGTCGCGGTTTCCGAGGTGCTGGAGTATAGCTACTGCGTCAGCGACTGATACCTTCTTGTCGAGGTTTGCGTCGCCTGCAAGCTTCTCCTGAGCTGCCTCCGATGAAGTAGTAGTGGTAGTAGTCTGCTGAGGAGGCTGAGCCGTTGTCTGCGACTGCCTTGTACGTCTTGTAGTCGTTTCGGAAATCGGAGCAGACGTTGCCGCTGTTGAAGCCTTTGTAGTCATCGTAACGGCAGCAGTAGTCGTTGTCGTCGTGGCAGCTGCTGTGGTAGCTGTAGTAGAAGCAGTCGTCACAACAGCCTCGCCCTCATAGACAGCTCTGATAGTAACATCGCCGTCAGCCCTGAAGCTGATAGTAACGGAGTTCTTATCGCCCGATGTGAGCTCTGCTCCCGTTATCTCCCAGTGATCGAAGGTTGCGCCCTCGAGAGGCTCTGCCGTAGCTGTCATATCGTAATCGGAGTGGTACTTGCCCGTCCAGCTCGACTGATCGAGGCTGAGGGTATTGAGCTTGACCGTACCCTTCGATGTATCCGACTGAACAGTAACACTGCTGAGGTCGCTCTTGAGAGAAGCAGCCTGCTTGAGAGTTCTGACAACGTTATCGAATCTGCTCTTGTAGAAGGAAGAAACGGTGTTTGCCTCCTGCTGGAACTTGCTCGCGCCCTGTGACGAGAACGAGAAGCGCTTGTATGTATCAGCTACAGGCTCGCTGTACTTCATGAACTTTTCTACCTCAGCGGTAGTCTTTTCGGTATCAAAGTTGTAGTTGGCGATGTCCATGAAGGTACGCGAGAACTCGGTCGCGAAGTCGCTATCGCTCATCAGCTTTGTGAAAGCCTTGCTGTATGTGTCGGTGTTCTGTCTTATGCGGCTGAAGCAGTCTGAATTTGCAGAGTTCTGCTGCGAGCCGTACATACCCTGTCCGAGCTCCGTATCGAAGAGGAACATACGCCACTTGCCGTCGCTGTAGGGGTTCTCTGGATCAATGGAATTTGAACGCCATGCAGCGGTGTTGTTGTTCGGCCAGTCTGAGTTAGACCAGTAGATCTGAGCTGCGAAGTAGTCCATGAAGCTCTGAACGTCCACCTTCTCGGCAAACTGCTTGTATGTGATGCTGCCGTTTGCAACACCCTCGATGAGAGAGTTCCAGTCCTCAAGATCCTGATCTGTGCCCTCCTCGAGCTCCTTGTTCTTGATGAGAGCAATGTCGCTCTTGGATATGCCGTAGTGTGACTTGATATAGTCGTCGCTGACCTTCTCGGTTATCTGGTAGATGCCCCAGAATTCGCCGTCGATGAAGAGGATACACTCGCTCATAGCCTGAGTAGCCATATCTCTGTCGGAAACGAGCTGCTGGTTGACGCTGTCACGGAAGTAGAAACCGCCTGCGTCGTTGCCGCCGTTTCTGATGACGATATTCTCAAATTTCTTGATGGTCTTGCCGTTCTTAGCCTTTGTAGCCGTACCGTCGAAGAAGTCGTACTCGAGGTCTGACTTGCCGTAGTCCTGACGGGCATAGATGGTGAAGCTCTTCTGTACAGAGTTGCGGCTCGCCGCGCCCTTGATACGGATGCCTACATTCTGCTTTACAACGGACTCGCCGCCGTCAAACATCTCAAAGTTTGCGACACGCTCCCAGTCTCTGCCCTTCTGGTTGTAGTTGGCGGGTATCTCCCACGGGTTCATCATATTGAAGCCCCAGCCGCCGATACCGCCGCCGCCGACTCCGCCGCCGCCGAAGCCGGGGAATACCCAGCCCTGTCCGGGACCGCCGGGCTGCTGCGGATTCTGCTGGTTCTGCTCGTTCTGGTAGTCATCGTAAGTCTTGCCTCTTACGTAGATACCCTGCTCGTAGCCGAAGAGGTTATCGGGGTCGGTGACAAGAGATACGACCTTCATATTCTTATAATATCCCGAGGCAGTCTTGCCTACGAAATATGTCTTGGTAACGGGTTCGCTGACACGTCCCGACGAGTCAACAGCGACTGCGCGGATTATAGCCGCCTTGTCGATGAGCTCCTTCGGAGCTGTAGCGCCGCTCGCTGAGATGTCCGTCTTCATGCTGAGGCGGTTCTCGGTGTTGCTCATATCGGTGATGTCGATGGGTCCCGTGTATTTCGTTGATTCTGTGGTCGGGTCGCTGCCGTCGGTGGTGTAGTACACCGTTGCGCCCTCGGGAGCGGTTATCGTGAGCGAGAAGCCGCTGTCGAAGAAGCCGCTGTCCTTCGAGAATTCGGGAAGATGCACCGCATTCGAGCCCTCAGGAGCAGTATTAGCCTTACCGGGCGTGCAGCTGAGCACGTAGAAATCGCCGCTGCCGTCGGGGTACTGACCGTAAGATGTATCGGTCGCGAGCGCGTCAAAGGTGAGAGTATCCACTGCCGCGCCCGAAGCGTCGCTGAGAATCAGAGTCTCGCCGCTTGCGGACATACCGAACGGAGCGATAGTGCTGTTTGTGAGGGCGGCGTTGCTGTCGCAGTAGACAACTATGCTGCCTTTTGCGGGAATGACCGTCCCCGCGGGGAATTTGTACCTGAACGGCTCTGCCTCTTTATCTGACAGACCGTAGCCGCTGATATCGACGGAAGAACCTGAGCTGTTATATATCTCTGCCCAGTCGTAGAACTGCCCGTCGGGAGCGGGATTTTTTGTGTTTTTGGCGCAGGCCTCGTTGATAGTGACTGCACCTGCTGCGTCAGCGGGAACGGGAACCGTGCCTATCAGTCCCATAACCGCAGACAGGCTGACAATGCCTGCCGCAGCGCGCTTGAAGAATCGGTTTTTCATTGTAAAAAGTCCTCCTTTTCATTGTAGACCGGCTCTGCCGCCACAGCAAAGCGGGTCAAAGGTGTAACTTTCCCCTTCATGTTTTTCTATATCCCCTTCATATTATATGTATAGTAAAATCATAACACAAAATACACAATTTGTCAATATCTATAGCATGATTCCGCAATATTTGATGAAAAAAGCTCCCGAAAGCGTCATTTTTGCTTTCGGGAGCGTATTATTCGTGTAAATCAGCCGCCAAGCGGGCGGCGGCGCGGTTCGCGATGTCGCTCGCAAGCTCGCTCACTTTCAACAGAACGGCAGTCTGCTTTCGCGAATCATACTTATTTGTATAAATCAGTTTTTATTTACAATAGGACTCTTTACTAACCGGATATAATTCGACCTCCCAGTCTTCAAACGGAGGGACGACTTTATAATCCTTATCAAAATACTCGCGAAT
>CAMHBN010000144.1 GCA_946183385.1 uncultured Ruminococcus sp. | reverse complement strand
AGCGGCAAGAAGCTCTGCTACGAGGTATCGGACGAGTACAAGTTCTGGATAATCTGGAACGACCGCGGCTTCAACCACTATTTCTGTCCCGAGCCGATGACAGCGATGATAGACGCGCCGAATCTGAGCCTGCCCGCAGACGTTACGGGCTACCGCGAGATAAAGCCGGGCGAGACGTTCAAGTCGCACCAGCGTTTCTTCACCAAGCTCTGATAAGTAAAAAACCGAGCCTGAGATATGGCTCGGTTTTTTTGTGGGACGCCGAGGGCGGCGTCCCCTACAATTCGTTGATCCGTGTCCGTTACACAAGACACAGACGCCCAATTGGCGTCCCTACATTGACTGCCGCAGGTTTATCGTTATAATGGCGGGCGGCGGGACGCCGCCCCTACAGTCTGAGTTCTTAGCTCTTAGTTCTTAGCTCTGAATTCAGCGCTCTGCCGCCTTTTTCGTTGGGAAGGTCATGGTCAGCGTGAGCACGTTTTCCTCCGCGGAGGCGCCTACCTGCGCTCCCTGCTTCTCGGCAAGCAGCCTCACGATGAACAGCCCCAGCCCCGCACTGCCGCCGCTGCGTGAGGCGTCGGCGCGGTAGCTGCGCTCGAACATCAGCTCCGTGTCGGGCATCTCTCCCGTGCGTACGGGATTTGCGAACGATATCGTGCACTGTCCCGCGCTCTCCGCGACTTCAAGGCGGAAGCTGTCCCGCGCGTACTTGATGATATTGTTCAGCACGTTCCCGAGCATTCGCGTGAGCATCTGCTCGTCGGCTCTGATAAATACCGTCTTTTCGGGAAAAACTATCTGCGGCTCGAGCCCGTGCAGACGTATCGCGGCTTCGCTGTCGGCGAGGAACTGCATCAGCACCTTCGTGAGGTTGACCTGCCTTATCTCGGCGGCGGTGCCGTCGCTCTCGAGGACGGACAGCTCGAAGAAGGCGTCCGCCATCTCTTTGAGCTTGTCCGCCTTTTCGCGGCAGGTCGCGAGGTATTCGCTCCCCTGCTGCGAGAGGTTCTTCTCCTGCGAGAGAAGCTGGAGATTGCCGTTTATCACGGTCATCGGCGTGCGGAGATCGTGCGCGATGTCGGACACCGACTGCCTCAGATTGTTCTCCGCACGGACGGCGTCACGTTTCAGGCGGCGCTGGTGGTCGAGAGAGCGGTTTATCTCCGACGCCAGCGAGTTCAGGCTCGGGTCGAACAGCGAGACCGACAGCTGACGGTCATACGACGGGTCGAGGTTGCGGTGAAGCTCGCGGCGGATACTGCGTATCTGAAGCTTCATCGCGATGATGTAGCCGAACAGAGCCGCGCATAAAACCGCGAGGGCAATGAGTAAGTACCGCTCCATCACTGCTCCCCCTTCATTCTGTAGCCAATGCCCCAGACCGTCTCGATGAGGTCCTGCCCCGAGGCTTTTTTCAGCTTCGAGCGGAGGTTGCTCACGTGGACGCTCACGGTGTTGTCCTCGTAGCAGTATTCCTCGTTCCAGACGGATTCGTAGAGGTTCGCCTTCGAGTAGACCTTCTGCGGGTGCTCGGCGAAAAGGAGCAGCAGCCGGAACTCCTTTGCCGTCAGCGAGAGCGGCTTGTCGCCGAAGCAGGCGCGGTTCTCGGCGGGATAAACCGTCAGCCCGCCGACAGTCAGTGTGTCGGGGAGCTCCGCCGCGCCCGTCCTGCGCAGTACGACCTCCATCCGCACGAGGACTTCGTTGAGGTCGAACGGCTTCAATATGTAGTCGTCAGCGCCGAGACGGAGCACCTCCAGCCGCGTTTCGAGCATGGAGCGCGCCGATATGACGATGACGGGCGTATCCGAGTGTGTGCGGAGCTCGGCAATGAGGCGTTCTCCGCTTATATTCGGGAGCATAAGGTCCATGAGGATGAGGTCGAACTGCTCCTCGGCGAGGAGCTTCGACGCGGCGAGACCGTCGGCGGCTTCGCTGACCGTGCACCCGTTCTTCGTGAGGAAGTCGGCGAGGATTCGGCGGATATCGGGCTCGTCCTCGACTATTGCTATCCTTGCGTTCATATTATCACCTGCCTGAATTAATGTAACAATTATAACACAGAATGGCGCGGAAATCAACACATACAAGCCTTTAGCCGTTAGCTCTGTAGGGGCGCCGTTAAATTGTCGGTATTATGGCGGAACGCCGCCCCTACACGTTTTTCCGTTTCCGCGCAGCGAAAAAACAGCCCGCAAATGCGGGCTGCTGAACGTTATGATGAATATACCTTCGCGGCGATGTCTACCGACTGCTTCGCGTCCTTGGCATAGTAGTCGGCGTGTATCTGCTCGGCGTAGGAAGCCGTCAGCACCGCTCCGCCCACGACAGTCTTGCACTCGGGGTACTGCTCGTTGAGCAGGCGTATCGTCTCCGCCATAGAGCCGAGCGTGGTCGTCATCAGCGCGGACAGTCCCACAAGACTGACCTTGTGCTCTATCGCCGCATCGACGATGACCTGCGGGTCTACGTCCTTGCCGAGGTCGATCACCGTGAAGCCGTAGCTGTCGAGGAGCACCTTCACGATGTTCTTGCCGATGTCGTGGATATCGCCCTTTACGGTCGCGAGCACGACCTTGCCCTTCGACACGGTCTCGCCGCTGGTGAGCGCGAGCTTGTCCTTGATGACCTCGAAGCACGCCTGTGCCGCTCCCGCGGTGAGAATGAGCTGCGGCAGGAAGATCTTGCCCTTCTCGAACTTCTCGCCCGCCGAATCGAGCGCGGGTATGAGGTAGCTGTTGATAATCTCCATCGCGTCGGTGGTCTTCAGGAGCTCCTCCGCCGCCTTCACGGCGTCCGATTTCAAGCCGTTGCCGACCGAATAGATAAGGTCGGGAGTGCCCTTGTCGGCGGTCGCTGGAGCGGGCTTGGGAGCAGTATCGCCGTCCGCGTATACGGAGATAAACTCCGCCGAGTCACGGTCAATTCCCGCAAGCAGCCTGTACGCGCGGACAGCTCCGATGATGGAGTCGATGTTGGGGTTGATGATGGGCAGGTCGAGCCCGCTGTGGAGCGCCATTGTCAGGAAGGTGCGGGTGATGAGCTCCCTGTTCGGCAGACCGAACGAAATGTTCGACACACCGAGCACCGTGCGCAGTCCGAGCTCCGTTTTTACGCGGTGCAGGGCGTTCAGCGTCTCCATAACGCCGTCCTGCTCGGCGGAAGCGGTGAGCGTGAGGCAGTCGATGAAGACGTCCTCCTTCGCTATTCCGTAGGACATCGCGCGTTCGAGTATCTTCTTCGCGATAGCGAATCTGCCCTCGGCGGTCTTGGGTATACCGCCCTTGTCGAGGGTAAGTCCCACGACAGCCGCGCCGTATTTTTTCACTATCGGGAGTATCGTATCGAGCGAGTCGTCCTCACCGTTTACGGAGTTTACAATGGGCTTGCCGTTATACACGCGCAGACCCGCTTCGAGTACCTCGGGTATCGTGGAATCGAGCTGCAGCGGCGTGTCACAAACGCTCTGGATAGCCTTTACAGCGGTCACCATCATAGCCTTCTCGTCGATACCGGGGAGACCGACGTTCACGTCGAGAATTTCCGCGCCCGCGTGTATCTGCTCGACCGCCTGCCCGAGGATATAGTCGATGTCGTGCGCGAGAAGAGCCTCCTTGAAGCGCTTTTTGCCCGTGGGGTTGATACGCTCGCCGATGACGCGCGGCTGGTCGATGGTCACGCAGTTGACCGCCGAGCACGCCACACTGCGGCTCTTCACCTCGCGCGGCGAGTACGTGCAGTCCTCGAGAGCCGCGATAACGGCTGAAATGTGCGCGGGAGTAGTTCCGCAGCAGCCGCCGAATATCTTCACGCCTGCCTCCGCGAGCTTCACGGCGCTCGCCGCGAATTCCTCGGGACCTACGTTGAACTTGTTTGTGACAGGGTCGGGCAGACCCGCGTTGGGCTTGGCTATGACGGGCAGAATCGTCAGGCTGCATATCCTGTCAACGACGGGGTAGAGCTCCTCGGGACCGAGCGAGCAGTTCACGCCTATCGCGTCCGCACCGAGGCCCTCCAGCACCGCGACCATGCACTCCGCGGAAACGCCCGTGAATGTGCGCATATTCTCCTCGAAGGTCATCGTCACCATAACGGGCTTGTCGGAGTTCTCCTTTGCCGCGAGAACGGCGGCTTTGACCTCGTAAAGGTCGGTCATGGTCTCGATGACGATGAGGTCGGCGTCACTGCCCGCGAGCACCACCTCGCGGAAGATGTCGTAAGCCTCCTCGAAGCCGAGCGTGCCCGCCGGCTCAAGGAGCTGACCTATCGGTCCTATATCGAGTGCCGCAAGAGCGCGTCCCGCGGCGGCTTTTTTCGCATTCGCAACGGCGGCGGATACCACCTCCGCGACCGTGTGACCGCTCCCCTCGAGCTTGTATCTGTTCGCACCGAAGGTGTTGGTGTATACGATATCAGCGCCGCTCTCGACGTACTGCGAGTGTATCGAGATTATGGCGTCGGGGTCGGTGAGATTGAGCAGCTCGGGGACGTGGTCTGTCCCGAGACCTGCCGCCTGCAGCATCGTGCCCATACCGCCGTCGAGAAAGACGAAGCTGTTGTTTTCGAGCAATTCATTGAATCTGTCGGACATAATCATTCCTCCTGAGGCGGATTTTGTAGGGGCGCCCTTTGGACGTCCGCACCTTATGCAATCGCTTTGAATCAACGAAATGTAGGGACGACCAGCGGTCGTCCGCGAATTACGTTTCAGCGTGCGTGTATTGATTCGCGGACGCGCAATGCGCGTCCCTGCACTGTGGAATCATTCGCTCTTGAATGTACCGAGGAAGCGGAAATATTCGAGGTTTTCCGCGAGGTCGTTCATCAGCGCCTTGACGCTCGGGTCGTCTATCCTGCCGCTGAAATCGAGGTAGAACACGACGTCGAAGCTGCCGTCCTTGATGGGTCTGCTCTCGATTCGGAGCAGATTCATCCCGTTCACGTAGAACTTCGTCAGCAGTCGGTAAAGGCTTCCCTCGGTGTGCGGTATCTTCAGCATTACCGATATCGCGTCGGATTCGGGCGATACCTGCAATTCGCGGGTTATGCAGACGAAGCGCGTGCGGTTGAGTGCGCAGTCGGTGATGTCGCGGGCGATGATGTACAGCCCGAGCTTTTCCGCGCAGTCCACGGAGCATATCGCCGCTATCTTTTCGGCGGGGTCGCTCTCCGCGACCATAGCCGCGGCGGTCGCCGTATTGCCGTATTCAGCCGTTTTCAGCCCGCGGGCGGTAAGGTAGTCGCAGCACTGGGCGATAGCCTGCGGGTGGGAGTAGACCGTCGTCAGCTCCGACTCGGGCACGTCAGCCCTGGCAGCGAGGCAGTGGTTGATGTCCACGCACACCTCCCCGACCGTGTAAACGCTGTATTTCACCATAAGGTCGTAGGTGCTGTTGACGCTTCCCGCCGTGGAATTGTGGACGGGCAGCACGCCGTAGTCGAGCTCGCCCGACTGCACAGCTATGAAAACGTCCTCGAAGGTCTTGTAGAATCTCGGCTGTTTATCGCCGAAAAACTTACGTGTGGCAGTCTCGGA
>CAMHBN010000143.1 GCA_946183385.1 uncultured Ruminococcus sp. | reverse complement strand
TCCCGACGAGCTCGAGGGCTTTGCTCCGCTGACGATACAGCTCGAAAACACCGAGGTCGGCATACTCATGCGCGAGCGCGAGCCAAACGTGTTCAAGTGCTCGTTCCGCTCGGCTGACGAGGTCAACGTCTCGACGATATGCCAGACGATCGGCGGAGGCGGTCACGCAAAGGCTGCGGGCTGCACCGTCGAGGGCGATCTCGAAGAGGTAAAGAAAATGCTGATAGAGACCGTGAGAAAGGCGCTCGGCTGATGAACGGCATACTGTGCGTCAACAAGCCCGCGGGCTTTACGTCGTTCGACGTCGTGGCAAAGCTCAGAGGCATACTGCGCGAGCGCAGGCTCGGGCACGGCGGCACTCTCGACCCCATGGCTACGGGAGTTCTTCCCGTTTTCGTGGGCACGGCGACCAAGGCGTGCGACATCATGCCGGACAACACCAAGAGCTACCGCGCGGGCTTCCGCCTCGGCGAGACCACCGATACGCAGGACGTCACGGGCGAGGTGCTCACGCGCTCGGATACGGCGGTCGCGGAGATTGCGCTCAGAGCCGTTATACCCGAGTTTATCGGCGATATAATGCAGCTCCCGCCTATGTATTCAGCGGTGCAGGTGAACGGTCAGCGGCTGTACGACCTCGCCCGCAAGGGTGTGGAGGTCGAGCGCGAGCCGCGTCCGATAACGGTATACGGCATTGACCTCGTCAGCTACGACGCGGCTTCCCGCGAGGGAGTGCTCGACATTTCCTGCGGCAAGGGCACGTATATCCGCACTATCATCAGCGATATCGGCGAGCGGCTCGGCTGCGGCGGGGTGATGACCTCTCTCGTGCGGACGAGCTCGGGCGGCTTTACGCTCGGCGACTGCTTCACATTCGAGCAGATACAGCAGGCTCGCGACGAGGAAAGGCTCGAAGAGCTGATACTCCCGATAGAGCGCGTATTTGCGAAGCTCCCGCGGCTGAAGCTCAATGAGGCTCAGACGAGAATGTACCGCAACGGCGTCAAGCTCGACCTCGCGCGGGTACACGATATAAAGCAGGGCGTGACGGACTACGCTGTCTACGGCAGCGACGGAGCCTTCATCGGCACCGCGCTCGCCGACTTTGAGGGCGGCATACTGCGCGTCGCGAAGAATCTGGGGTGAGCTATGGAACGTAAAAAAACAGCGGTCGCGCTGGGACTTTTCGACGGCGTCCACCTCGGACACAGGGCGGTGCTCAGGGCGGCGTGTGAGCAGCGTAAAAACGGGCTTGTCCCGTCGGCTTTCACCTTTGAGCCGGGGAGCGTACTGCGCAAAGCAGGCGGTGCGTCGGGCTATATCTACGGACAGCGAGCGAAGATAAGGCTCTTGAACGAGTGCGGCGTTGTACGGACTGATTTTCCGCCGTTTGATACAGTGTGCGGACTTTCGGGCGGGGAATTTGCGTCGCGCATACTTCACGAGCGCATGAACGCAGCCTATGTATGCTGCGGGAGCAATTTTCGCTTTGGCAGGGGAGCTTCGTGCGGAGTCGATGAGCTGCGCGGGCTCGGACAGCGGTTCGGATTCTTTGTGGATATCGTTCCTGACGTTGAGTTCGGCGGAGAGACAGTTTCATCGAGCCGTATCAGGGAGCTCCTGCAGAACGGCGATATCTCCGCGGCGAACGAGCTTCTTGGCTGCGGCTACTTCATAAGCGCCGAGGTCGCGGACGGCAACCACATCGGCAGAACTATCGGCTTCCCGACGATAAATCAGCATTTCGCGGAGGGACAGCTCGTGCCGAGGTACGGCGTGTACAGCACGGACGTTACCGTGAACGGACACGACTATAAGGCAGTGACGGATATAGGCGTGAAGCCGACGGTCGGAGGCGTAACAAGACCGCTTGCGGAGACGCACATCATCGGCTACAGCGGCGACCTCTACGGCAAAAGCGTAGATGTCCGCTTCAGGGGCTTTATCCGACCCGAGACAAAGTTCGGTTCGCTCGAAGAGCTGAAAGCACAGATAGCCGCGGACATCTTAAAATGTTCAAACTAAGTTCGTTTTACTTTCACGGCACTATCACATTATTATATTATTCTTACTAATGGCGTTTCCTGCCTTCGGGCAGAAAAGATAAAAAAATCAGGAGGGTATAACCAAATGATAGAGGTAAAAAACCTTACCAAGCGTTACGGCGACAAGCAAGCCGTCAACGATATCAGCTTCAAGGTCGAAAAGGGCGAGATACTCGGCTTCCTCGGACCTAACGGAGCAGGAAAATCAACTACGATGAATATGCTTACGGGCTATATCTCGTCTACCTCGGGACAGATACTCATAAACGGAGTGGACATTCTCGAGGACCCGATAAAGGCGAAGTCGAATATCGGCTATCTGCCCGAGATACCGCCCCTTTACGTGGATATGACTGTTGACGCCTACCTCGGCTTCATGTACGACCTCAAGAAGTGCAAGCTCCCGAGAAAGGCTCACCTCAAGGAGATATGCGACCTCTGCAAGATAAGCAACGTCAGGGGACGTCTTATCCGCAACCTGTCAAAAGGCTACAAGCAGAGAGTAGGTCTGGCACAGGCGCTCATCAACAACCCGCCCGTGCTCATTCTCGACGAGCCGACAGTCGGTCTCGACCCGAACCAGATAATCGAGATACGCACCCTTATCAAGAAGCTCGGCAAGAACCACACCGTTATCCTCTCGTCGCACATACTCCCCGAGATACAGGCTGTATGCGACAGGATAATCATCATCAACAAGGGCGTTGTCGCGGCTGACGGTACTGCCAACGATATCGCCACCAAGATAACCAACGAGCACAAGATGACACTCCGTATCGAGGGCCCGACCCACACGGCTGAGGACAAGAAGACCATCGTTGCCGAGCTGAAGAAGCTTGACGGCATCAAGTACGTCCGCGCAGATATGGAGCGCGAAAAGGGCGTTTACGACTATGACGTCGAGGCTGAGGAGAAGGTGGATATCCGCCGCGCGATAAATCAGCTCTGCCGCGACAAGGGCTGGAATATCCTCATGCTCCAGCTTTCGGATATGACCCTCGAGGACATCTTCCTCAAGATAACTATGGGCGACGTTATGCCCGGCGCCGAGAAGGCTGAAAAGCCCGCCGCAGACAAGCCCAAGTTCGACCTCGACATCAAGGACGGCGAGCTCATCGCTACCGAGGTCGCAGAGGAGATAAAGGAAGAGGTCGAGGAGAACCTTCCCGCAGACAAGTCCTTTGAGGACGACGAAAATGAAGGAGGCGAGGAGTAATGGGAGCTATATACAGACGTGAAATAGGCGCCTTCTTTACTTCGGGCGTCGCTTATGTATTCCTTACAGTATTCACACTTATTTCGGGCATATTCTTTTTCTTCGGCGTTATAACCGCGGGTACTACCGAGACTTCGCCGATGTTCAGCTCTATGTTCATCGTAGTGCTGTTCCTCATACCGATACTCACGATGAAGCTCCTCAGCGAGGAGAAGAAGAACCGCACAGACCAGGGTCTGCTGACCGCGCCGATAGGGCTGTGGTCGATAGTTCTCGGCAAGTACTTCGCGGCTCTCACTCTCTACATCATAGCTGAGAGCGTGGTATTCATCTATTCGCTGATACTTGCATACCTCGGCGACGTCGTATGGCCGTCGCTGCTCGGCAACTACTTCGCCATGCTCTTCCTCGGAGCCGCATTCATCGCGGTCGGACTGTTCATCTCGTCCCTCACCGAGAACCAGATGGCTTCCGCAGTTGCAAGTATGCTGGCACTCTTCGTGCTCTACCTCTTTGATTCACTGGCATCGAACATTTCGATAGACTTCATCAGAAAGATAATGCTTTCTTTCTCGTTCTATTCGAGATATGCGGAATTCACACGCGGCGTGTTCAACCTCACGAGCGTAGTATTCTTCATCAGCGTCGCCTTTATCTTCAACTTCCTGACGGTAAGGGTGCTCGACAGAAGACGCTGGAGCTAATTGAGAAAGGAAGGTGCCATAACTTATGAGCAAAAACAAAAAAGAAGAAATAGAAAAGGTAAGTGAGACCGCCGAGGGAAGCACAGCAGACGCTCCTAAGAAGCGCGTCAAGGGCAGAAAGCTGAAATACGGCTCGATGTCGCTGGGTATCGTGGTAGTAGTCATTGCTATCGTGGTGCTCCTCAACCTCATGTGCGGACTCATCGTCAAGCGCTACCCCGTGAAGCTCGACCTCACGGGCGATAACAGATACGACCTCTCCGAGGAGTCGATAGACGCCCTCAAGAACCTCGAAAAGGACGTGGATATCGTGGTAACATCTCCCGAATCCACATTTGAGAGCATGGCTAACCAGTACAGGTCGATGTACTATCAGTACTACGGCGTGAACATTGAGGTCCCCTACACGATCATCCCCGAGGTGCTCGAAAAGTACAGTATGTACGCCGAGGCAGGCAAGGGAAGCGTCAGTGTAAAGTACGTTGACATCAACAAGAACCCCGATGTAGTGGCAAAGTACAAGGCTAACTACAGCGGCGAGATAACCGAGCAGAGCATGATATTCGCCTGCGGAGACAGGGTTAAGGTGCTCGGTCAGAACGATATCTTCGGCTCCAGCGACGGTATGATAGTTCCCTCGAAGACGAGCCAGCAGACAGGCAACATCCAGATGGTATTCAGCGGAGAGAGCACGATAACCTCGGCTATTATGTCGGTTGCGGATTCAAAGCCGGTAAAGGTCGCTGTTGTCAGCAAGTTGAACGGCAATTCCGTCGTTGACCAGATAGGCGCTAACATCGCTTACTCGACAGAGCAGTTCCTTGCAAAGAACGGCTATGACTGCACTGAGATAGACATCGCAGCGGACGAGCTCGGCGACTACGATATGCTCGTGCTGTGCTGCCCCGCTTATGACTTCTCCGAGGACGTCATAAGCAAGATGACCGACTTCCTCTACAACGGCGGCGATTACGAGAAGGATATGATCTATATCCCCAGCCTCGACGCGCTGAATCTCCCCAACATCACCGAGTTCCTCGCTGACTGGAAGATACAGATAGAGGAGAACTATATCAAGGACGACAAGAACACCGTTTCCATCTCGGGTCAGCTCTACCCGACCGTAAAGGTAAGCGACACCGAAACGGTGGGAACTCTCCCGAACGAGACTCTCCCGATAGTTGCTCCCTTCGGCAGAACTATCACAGTTGTCGGCAAGAACAACGAGACAGTCATCAAGGAGCTCCTCAAATCGAACGACACATCTTACGTGGCTTCACTCGCTGACGATTCCGATTCGAGCGAGAGAGCCGAGTATAACATCGTAGTAAAGGCAAGGAAGGAGACTTCCTCCGGTCTGAGCGTGTACGGCAGCGACCTCCTCGTTATAGGAAGCCCGTATATGCTTGACAGCTCGATAGTTTCAAGCGCAAACACCTACAACAACGCAGCAGTGCTTCTGAATATCATCAACGGTATGTCGGGCAAGGAAAGCGGCGCGGTAATACCCGAGAAGTCGCTCCAGATGAATACTATCTCTCCCTCGGGCAACGAGGTGAGGTTCATCGAGATATTCACTATCCTCGTTATCC
>CAMHBN010000142.1 GCA_946183385.1 uncultured Ruminococcus sp. | reverse complement strand
TCACACGCTTTGTTTCCAAGACAGGCATGGATATCGACGGTATTTCCGAGCAGAGCGGTGTGGTCGAGCGATATCGAGGTTATCACCGACAGCAGTGGAGCGGGTATCACGTTCGTGCAGTCGAGCAGTCCGCCTATGCCTGTTTCAAGCACAACGACGTCGCATTTCTCGTGCTCGAACCACAGAAAGGCTATCGCCATGGTTATCTCGAACTGCGAGTACGGCTTATCGTTGACGGCCCCCCTCACCTGCTCCGCTATCTTGGCGAGCGAATCGTCGTCGATATCGCATCCGTTTATGCGTATGCGGTCATTGTAGCGGAGAATGAACGGCGAGGTAAACTGTCCCGTCTTATAGCCCGACATAATTAGCGCATTCGAGATGTATTCGAGGGTCGAGCCCTTGCCGTTCGTGCCTGCGATATGCACGAATTTCAGCCGCTTCTCGGGATTGCCGATACGCTCCATAAGCTCCTGAGCACGTGAAAGGTCGGTTATCCTGCCGCCTGATTTTGTATAACTGTTGATGAATGACATTGCTTCGTTGATGTCCATAATGCACCTCAAAAATGTACGGGCGGATAATATCCGCCCCTACAATATCAGTATTCGTAGTCTATGCAGGCGCGGTCAGTCTTGACTGTGCCGATGAATTTGCCGAATTCAACGTGTGCGGGATGCACCTGATACGCGTTGAGGTCGTCGATGGTATCGAAGTCGCAGAGCAGCGATATCGTGTAGTTGCTCTCGGGAGCGTCCTTGGAATTGATGACTATCTCTCCCCTTTTGAGCTCCTTGACGTTCTTGACTACGTTCTCGAATCGCTTCTGAGCTTCAAGCGCGTTCTCGTATTCCGAGCGCCCGTCAGCCTCTTTCAGCTTGAACATTACAATGTGCTTTATCATTATTCTTCACCCTCATTCAATTCGTATTCCATTCCCTTTACGGGAGTGCCGTCAAATTTGTTGTATTCGCATTCTCTGACGAAGTGCAGACCGCACTTCTCCATAACTCTGCCGGACGCGGGATTCCTGATGTCGTGCTCGGCAACGAAGCGCTTTGCTCCGTGCTTTTCGCGGACGTAGTCCATCATGCAAAGTGTTGCCTCGGTAGTATAGCCCTGATTCCAGCAGTCGTAGCGGAGATTGTAGCCGAAGCTCCACCTCTGCTCGTCAGTCCTGTATCTGATACTGCCCGAGCCAATGAGCTTGCCGTCACTTTTTCGGACAAATCCCCACAGATACTCGTTTTCGAGGTCTGCGATCGATTCCAGCCACGCCTTGGTCACGGAGATGTCGGAGTGCGTCGTGTATATCATATACTTGGAGACACGGTCGTCGCTCGTCCATTCAAAGGCTTCCTCCGCGTCCTCAACAGTGAGAGGGCGCAGGATAAGTCTTTCGGTTTCGATAGTCGGTATCTCAAACTTGCTCATAGGTCGCCTCATTTCGTCAATTCATAGCTCTCGTCTACGAGGTTGAGTATCACTTCGATTTCAAGCGAGCCGTCGAGCGGCAAGCTTATCCAGTGCTGTTTGTTCATGTGGTAGGCTGGCAGAGCCCTGCCCTCGCCGAGGAGTATCTCCCTGACCGAAGGTTCGCATTTGACGTTGAGTATGTCAACTATCCCCTCGCCCGAAAGCCCGACCGTTTTCCGCGGTATATCCATGATTATACCGTACCACCTGCGGTTGCCGCGGTGGCGGATAACGGCGGAATTAGGCGTTTTCGCCCAGAGGTATTCGGGCTCTGTGCCGTACTGCTCGGCGACGTATGAAAATATCCTGTTTCTCATATCGTAAGTGTTGCGGGACGTCCGCATTACCTTATTTGAAGGCAGCCATAGACTGCTCTATCTTAGCCATTTTCTCCTCTGCCTTTGCGAGCTTTGCCTTTTCAGCTTCGATGAGCTGAGCGGGAGCCTTCGCTACGAAGCCCTGATTGCCAAGCTTATTGCTGAGGAAGTCGATGTCCTTCTGAACCTTCGCCTTCTCCTTTTCGAGACGTGCTATCTCCTTCTCCTTATCGACAAGCTCGTCCATGGGAATGAAGATACGTGCCGTGTCCGTAACAGCATTTGCGCAGTTGTCGTGAGCAAGGCTCTCGCCTGCCTCTACTGTCGAAGCGGAAGCAAGCTTCTCGAAGAAGACGCCGCAGGACTTGAACAGCTCGGGCTCTGCTGTCTCGATGAGGAGCTTTGCCTTTACCGACGGCGGTACGTTCATCTCAGTACGGACGTTGCGGACTGCCTTTATCGCGGAGATTATCTTCTCGAATGCTGTCTCCTCGGCTGTGAAGTCGATGGAAGCGTCGTAGGTCGGGTATGTTTCGAGGATTATCATTGACTTCTCGTTATTGAGAACCTGCCAAATCTCCTCAGTGATGAAAGGCATGAACGGGTGGAGAAGCTTCAGCATTCCCTGCATTGCCCATACGAGCACTGCCTGAGCCTTTGCCATTGTCTCGCCGCCTGCCTGTATTCTCGGCTTTGTGAGCTCAATGTACCAGTCGCAGTAAACGTCCCATATAAAGTCGTATATCTTCTGTGAAGCAACGCCAAGCTCGTACTTGTCGAGGTTCTCGTTGACCTCCTTTGCAAGCTTGTTGAACTTGCTGACGAGCCACTTGTCCTCGAGCTCAAGCTCTGCGGGAAGCCCCGTGAACTCGAAGTCCTCGGGAAGGTTCATCATAATGAAGCGTGAGGCGTTCCAGAGCTTGTTTGCGAAGTTACGCGCCGCCTTGACCTTTTCGTCGATGTAGCGCATATCGTTTCCGGGAGAGTTTCCTGTTGCGAGCATGAAGCGGAGAGCGTCCGCGCCGTACTCGTTGATGACCTCGAGCGGGTCGATACCGTTGCCGAGCGACTTGGACATCTTGCGTCCCTGTGCGTCGCGGACAAGTCCGTGTATGAGGACGGTATCGAAGGGTACCTTGCCCATATTTTCAAGTCCGCTGAACATCATTCTGATTACCCAGAAGAAGATGATGTCATAGCCTGTTACGAGGGTATTCGTCGGATAGAAGTAGTCGAGGTCAGCTGTCTTTTCGGGCCATCCTAACGTTGAGAAAGGCCATAAAGCCGAGCTGAACCATGTATCGAGAGTATCGGGGTCCTGTCTCATCGGCTTGCCGCACTTCGGGCAGACTGCGCTGTCCTCCTTGGTTACTACCATTTCACCGCACTCGTCGCAGTAGAACGCGGGTATCTGATGTCCCCACCATATCTGACGGGAGATGCACCAGTCGCGGATATTGTCGAGCCAGTGGAAGTATATCTTGTCGAAGCGCTCGGGCACGAACTTGGTATTGCCGTTCTTTACGGCGTCGATAGCGGGCTGAGCAAGGGGCTTCATCTTAACAAACCACTGTGTCGAAACCTTGGGCTCAACGGTAGTACCGCAGCGGTAGCAGGTGCCTACGTTGTGGCTGTAATCCTCTATCTTTACGAGTGCCCCCTCAGCTTCGAGGTCCTCGACTATCTTCTTGCGGGCTTCGTATCTGTCCATGCCTGCATAAGCGGGATAGTCGTCAACGATAGTCGCGTCGTCGTTCATAACGTTGATAACGGGGAGCTTGTGGCGCAGACCTACCTCGAAGTCGTTCGGGTCGTGAGCAGGAGTTATCTTAACTACGCCTGTACCAAAGTCCATCTCTACGTAGTCGTCGGCTACGATGGGTATCTCGCGGTGTACGAGCGGGAGGATAACGGTCTTGCCAACGAGAGCCTTGTAGCGCTCGTCTGCGGGATTTACAGCTACTGCGGTATCGCCGAGCAGAGTCTCGGGACGTGTTGTTGCAAGCTCAAGATAGCCGTCGCTGTCCTTTATCTTGTAGCGCAGGTGCCAGAAGTGACCTGCCTGATCCTCATAAGTTACCTCAGCATCAGAGAGCGAGGTCTTGCATTTCGGACACCAGTTGATGATACGCTCGCCGCGGTAGATAAGTCCTTTTTCGTAGTATTTTACGAATACTTCCTTTACCGCCTTCGAGCAGCCCTCGTCCATGGTGAAGCGCTCGCGTGACCAGTCGCAGGACGAACCGAGCTTCTTCAGCTGCTCAACGATACGACCGCCGTACTGGCGCTTCCACTCCCATGCGCGCTCCATGAAGCCGTCGCGTCCGAGGTCTTCCTTGGTGATACCCTCCTTGCGCATAGCCTCGACTATCTTAGCCTCTGTAGCTATTGCGGCGTGGTCTGTGCCGGGGAGCCACAGTGCGGAATATCCGCTCATTCTCTTCCAGCGGATAAGTATATCCTGCAATGTCTCGTCGAGAGCGTGTCCCATGTGGAGCTGTCCAGTTATGTTCGGGGGCGGGATAACGATAGTATAGGGTGTCTTCTTTGGGTCAGCCTCTGCGCGGAAACAGCCCTTGTCGTTCCACGCGGCGTAGATACGGTCCTCAAAGTCCTTGGGGTCGTAGGTCTTAGCAAGTTCCTTTGCCATTATGATTTCTCCTTTTCGGTATTGTGTCGGTCCGTGCAAAATAAAATCGCCCCGAACCTTTTACGGTTCAGGGCGAACTAATGTCCGTGTTACCACCTGAATTCGGATATCTCTATCCGCACTCTGCGAGGTCGTGAAAACCTCTCCCTCTGTAACGTGAGGACACGCCGCCGACTAATTGCTCGCGCTTTCGCCTGCGGGACTCGGAAGCTACTTCGCCGCGCCTCTCATACCGCCTTGCACCGAACGGCGGCTCTCTGAGAATCAAGGAAGCGGGTACTCCTCTTCGTCATCGTCTTTGACTTATGCTACTATTATACACACATTCTCCCCTTTTGTCAAGTACCTTTTATCTGCGCATTTTCTGCCGCAGAAAGCAATTATTGCGAAGTTGTGGGAAACTCTATTGACAAAAATAGTCTTTTACTTTATAATAAATTATGAGTTGTAAATGTTCTTTTAAATAGTTTTCTCTCGGAACTATACAATAAGTTTTATTCATTACAGACAAATGCGGCACCCTCTCGCCGCATCAGAAGGAGTTTATTATGAAGGTTTCAGACGGATTCTGGCTGAATCAGCCGGGCTATAATGTGAATTACGCTACGCAGATCTATAACGTCGAGGCGGACGATACTTCTGTGGCCGTACACGCGACAAATCAGTGGATAGCAAACCGCGGCATGACCCTCGGAGGTCCTGTGCTGACGGTGCGTTTCACGTCAACTCTCGAAAACAGTATCAAGGTCACCATAGAGCATTTCAAGGGAGCTCTGAAAAAAGCGCCCTCGTTCGAGCTTTATGAGGACAGCAGCTTCAAACCGATCATCCGACGTCTCCCGGACGGAGGGTATGAGCTCGTATCAGGCAAGACGAGCGTCAGGATAGGCGGCGAAAAAACAAGCTGGAACATCTCCTATTGGTACGACGGAAGGCTCCTCACCAAGGAAGGCTGGCGCACGACTTCTCTCATCGAGGAGGAGGAATGGCTCCGCAGCAATAAGAATACAGCCGGTTCGGGAGCGCGCTTCTTCGCGAAGTCCGACAACGGTGACTCGTCATATATACGTGAAATGCTCGGGCTGAGCGTCGGCGAGTACATATACGGCTTCGGCGAGAAATTCTCTACCTTCGTCAAAAACG
>CAMHBN010000141.1 GCA_946183385.1 uncultured Ruminococcus sp. | reverse complement strand
CTGTCAGCTTCGCTGACATCTCCCTACACTGTAGGGAGTCACCCGGCGTCCCGCAAGTTTGTCGGTTGTCTGCGGGCGGGCGAGGGCGCCCGCCCCTACAATCTGAGCTCTGAGTTCTGAGCTCTTACGTCAATTCGCTCATCGGGTCGATATAGGCGCCGTTGTGGAGCATTTCGAGGTGCAGGTGCGGAGTGAGGGCGCTCTCGATATCGGCGGTATTGCCGAGCGTACCGATGAGGTCGCCGCCCGCGAGCTTATCGCCCTTCTGTACGGACAGCGCCTGCGAGAGCCCGCAGTACCGCGTGATATAGCCGTTCTTGTGGTCGACTGTGACGGTAACGCCCCACACAGGGTCGTGTTTGACCTCAGAGACCTCGCCGCTCGAAACGGCGTATACCTCCGCACCCACATCAGCCGCGAAATCGGTGCCGTTGTGGGTCTGCCACGAGCCCGTAGTCTCGTTGCGGACGAGCTCGCTGCCCGAAAACGGCGTGATCATAAAGCTCATATCCTCGAGCGGGGACCTCACATCGGAGAGCTTTGCCGCCGCCACGGGAGCTTCCTCCGCGCCCTCGCCTGAATTGATGGCGGCGGCGGGCAGAGTCACCTCAGTGTTCGGAGCGGCAACGGTCGTGACGGTGAAGGACACGGCAGTCCGCACGGGAGCAGTCGTCCTCTTGACAGTAGTCGTCACCTTCGGGACATTGTATGCACGCTTGTTTACGGGAGTCTCTGCCTCGGAAAGGCTGTCCTTGGCGGTGAGATCATCGGTGAGCTTTTTGCCCTGCCCGTAGGCGAACCAGCACGCGGAGCCTATCATAATGGCACTGATACCGAGAGCCGCATAGAAGCCCTTTGAATTTTGCTTGTTATCGGAAAACAGATTTTTCTTCACGTATAACACCTCCGCGGATATTATTGACGGAAATTTTCGGATTATACGTCTTAAAGGATTCAGACTGTAGGGGCGGATATTATCCGCCCGTCAATAAACCGACAAACCACATTCGATCAAATGTAGGGACGACCGGTGGTCGTCCGCCGATCCCATACCGCCTTCCGTTTTCGTAATTGCGGATGCGCAATGCGCGTCCCTACATAAAGAGCAAATCTCCCATATAGACAAACCCGCCTGATTGTGATATAATGTAGTAGTTCAGGACTGCGAGAGGAGAGAAAATATGACAACTACCGAAATAAAGGCGCTTATCGACCGCTCACTGTTTGCGACGATAGGCTATACGGACGAAGCGGGCAGGCAGAACGTCCGCAGGGTGTACTGCGTGTGGCACAGAGGCATTGGCAGACATCTCATCTCCACGAACACGAGCTCGGCGCACGTAAAGAGCCTAATCGTGAATGGTAATTCCTGCCTGTATTTCGCGGACGACACGACCTTCGAGGGCGTGTGCCTCTACGGGACGACCTCGGTTCGCCGCGAGCGCGAATACAAGGAGCTCCTGTGGAACGAGGGCGACGAGAAGTATTATCCGAAGGGCATAGACGACGAGGACTACTGCGTCATTGAGTTCACGGCGGAGAGCGGCAGATACTACCGCTACGACGGCAAGGGCGAGCTCACGGGCGAGGATATCGCGGAACATGACAAGGGGAGGGAGTACCGCAACGGCTACTCCGAGCAGAGGTGAATTATGGAAACTGAGATAACGGCGGCGGAGCTCGCGCGGCTCCGCGACGGCGACTACGCGATAATAGACATACGCGACGCGACGGCGTTCGACTACGGACACATCGGCGGAGCGGTAAATATCCCGCTGAAAGAGCTTGCAGAGGCAGAGCTCCCGCAGAAGAAGCTGGTACTGTACTGCAAGTCGGGGATAGTCAGCCTCGACGCGGCAGATGAGCTCCGCGGCAGGGGATACGAGGCGTACAGCCTTGCGGGAGGCTACATCGACTGGCTGCGCGAGCGAATGAACGACCGCAACATCACCGAGAAGGTCGAGCTGAGCCTGCGCAAGAAGTTCAAGAAGAGCTTATGGTGCAGGTTCACGAAGGCGATAAACGAGTACGAGCTGGTGCAGCCGAACGACCGCATAGCGGTGTGCATATCGGGCGGCAAGGACTCGATGCTGATGGCGAAGCTTTTTCAGGAGCTCAAACGCCACGACAAATTCCCGTTCGAGGTGGTATTCCTCGTAATGGACCCGGGCTACAGTCCCGAGAATCGGCGGATAATCGAGCGCAACGCGGCGTCAATGTCGATACCGGTGGAGATATTCGAGTCCACCATATTCGACTCGGTGCTCCACATCGAGAAGAACCCGTGCTATATATGTGCGAGAATGCGCCGCGGCTATCTGTACAGCAAGGCGAAGGAGCTCGGCTGCAACAAGATAGCGCTGGGACACCACTTCGACGACGTGATAGAGACGATACTGATGGGAATGCTTTACGGCGGACAGGTACAGACGATGATGCCGAAGCTCCACAGCACGAATTTCGAGGGCATGGAGCTGATACGCCCGCTTTACTTGGTACGCGAGGCAGACATCAAGCACTGGCGCGACTACAACGACCTGTACTTCATACAATGCGCGTGCAAGTTCACGGAGAACTGCACATCGTGCAGTGAGAACGGGCAGTCGGAGTCGAAGCGGCTGGAGGTCAAGAACCTTATCGCGGAGATGAAGAAGATAAACCCGCAGGTCGAGAAGAACATATTCAGGAGCGTAGAGAACGTGAACCTGAGTACGATCATCGCCTACAAGGAGAAGGGGACAGTCCACCACTTTCTCGACGATTACGATATGTAGGGGACGGCGCGGCTAACAGCCGCCCGTACCCTCTGTCAGCTTCGCTGACATCTCCCTACACTGTAGGGAGTCACCCGGCGTCCCGTCAATAACGAACACTGTATGAAACAACGCTGTGTAGGGGCGGATATTATCCGCCCGCCATTCACGGACGCGATATGGAACAACTCTGTGTAGGGACGCCCATTGGGCGTCCGCGTGTTATCGGGAAACTGTCGGACTGCCAAAGACAGCCCCTACAACAATTCCGAATTCCGATTTCCGCATTCCGAATTGCAATTACGCATTACGCATTTGCGGGCGCACGGAATGCGCCCCTGCACCAACTCTTGCATTTTTTCGCATAATGTGGTATAATATAAGTTACTACCTTTTCCTCACATTTGGGAGAAGGAAAAACGCAAAGGAGCGATCCAATATGTCAAAGAAATTCTACATCACGACCCCAATTTATTACCCGTCGGGCGACCCGCACATCGGGCACTGCTACACGACGGTAGCGTGCGACTCGATAGCGCGTTACAAGCGAATGCAGGGGTACGACGTGATGTTCCTTACAGGCACGGACGAGCACGGCTTGAAGATAGAGCAGAAGGCGGCGGAGGCAGGCGTAACTCCGAAGGAGTACGTAGACGTCATCGTTGACAAGTTCAAGAAGCTGTGGAGCTACATGAACATCTCCTACGACCGCTACATCCGCACGACCGACGATTACCACATCGAGAGCGTACAGAAGATATTCAAGGCTCTCTACGACAAGGGATATATATACAAGGGCGAATATTCGGGCAAATACTGCACACCCTGCGAGAGCTTCTGGACCGAGTCCCAGCTTGACGAGAACGGCTGCTGTCCCGAGTGCCACCGCCCCGTCAAGTTCGCGAAGGAGGAGGCATACTTCTTTAAGATGTCGCCTTTTGCGGAGCGCATAGAGAAGCTGCTCATGGAGACAGACTACCTCCGCCCGAAGACAAGAGCGGTAGAGCTCGTAAACAACTTCATCAAGCCCGGACTTGAAGACCTCTGCGTATCGAGAACATCGTTCACGTGGGGCATACCCGTATCGTTTGACGAAAAGCACGTAGTATACGTGTGGATAGATGCGCTCTCGAACTACATCACAGCGCTCGGCTACGAGAACGAGAGATACAGCGAATTCGCGAAATACTGGCCCGCGGACGTCCACATGGTAGCGAAGGACATCATGCGCTTCCACGCTATAATATGGCCCGCAATGCTCATGGCACTGGAGCTCCCGCTGCCGCAGCACCTTGCGGTACACGGCTGGATAACAATGGCAGGCAAGAACGGCGAGAGCGAGAAGATGAGCAAATCCCTCGGCAACGTGGTAGACCCGTTCGTGCTCGGCGAGCGCTACGGACAGGACGCTATCAGATACCACATTCTCCGCGAAATGGCTCTCGGCGCAGACAGCCTCTTCTCGAACGAGATAATGATAAACCGCATAAACTCCGACCTTGCGAACGGCTTCGGCAACCTCGTTTCGCGTACAGTCGCGATGGCAGACAAGTACTTCGGCGGCACGCTCCCGACGGAGCGCGAGGGCTACGCTCTCGACGAGGAGTTCAAGGCTGTAGTGACGGGACTTCTCCCCGCTGTTGACGGCTATGTTGACGAGACCAAGCTCAAGCAGGCACTCGAAGAGATATTCAAGGTCGTAGACCGCGCAAACAAGTACATCGACGAGACCGAGCCGTGGAAGCTCGGCAAGGACGAGGCAAAGAAGGCGCGTCTCGCAGCAGTTCTGTACAACCTGCTCGAAGCTATCCGCATAATATCGGCACTTCTCGCACCGTTTATGCCTACGGAAATGCCCAAGGTATGGGAGCAGATAGGCGCTGCAGCCGAGGACGTCAAGTACGAGAACCTCGGCAGATTCGGCGTACTGCCCGCAGACGTGACGGTGCACAAGGGCGAGATACTCTTCCCGCGAATCGACGTGGACAAGGAGATAGAGGAGCTCAACGAGATACTCCGCAAAAATATGGAGGCGGCACAGGCAAAGCTGTCCGCAGCTGAAAAGGGCGAGGACAGCTCCGAGCCCGAAAAGATAGAGCTCGCACCCGAGATAACGATAGACGACTTCGCAAAGGTGGAGATACGCGTAGCGAAGGTAACTGCCTGCGAGAGAGTGAAGAAGTCGGATAAGCTTCTGTGCCTGCAGCTTGACGACGGCATGGGCGGACGACAGGTAGTATCGGGGATAGCGCAGTATTACGCACCCGAAGACCTTATCGGAAAGAAGCTCCAGCTGATAGCGAACCTCAAGCCCGTGAAGCTCCGCGGCGTGGACAGCAACGGCATGATATGCGCGGCGGACACCCCCGACGGCGTAAAGGTCATCTTCGTAGACGACTCCATCCCCGTAGGCTCAAAGATAAGATAAAGCGAAAAGGACGGCTCTGCCGTCCTTTTTCTGTAGGGACGGCGTCCCGCCGCCCCTACATCTGCCTACCGGCAATATATACTATTATATATGCGAATATTCAAAAATAATCAAGATTTATATTGACTTATTTTGACAATGGGTGTATAATTAATCTGTATTGCAAATACTAACTTAAATATATATCTGGAGGTTTTTTCTAATGAGCAGAGTTTACAATTTCAGCGCCGGTCCGGCTGTACTTCCCGAGGAAGTTCTGAAGGAATGTGCAGAGGAAATGATGGATTACAAGGGCTGCGGAATGTCCGTAATGGAGATGTCCCACCGCTCAAAGGTATATGACGAGATAATCAAGGAAGCAGAGAAGGACCTCCGCGACCTCATGAATATCCCCGACAACTACAAGGTAATA
>CAMHBN010000140.1 GCA_946183385.1 uncultured Ruminococcus sp. | reverse complement strand
CTAATATTTTTCCTATATCTGTAAGGGTCACTATCGGGCGGATAATATCCGCCCCTACATTTGTTGGTTCACCATTAATCTCCGCCAAATACGGAAATCTATCCTTTGTACAAACCGTGATGAAATACAAACCATTCATTGAATAATCGTAATCACCGAGGCGGTTGTTCTTCCTGCTGTTTAATTCCATAAACGCATTATTGCGAAGCGGTCGTCTCCTTGTAATATTTTGACTTAGCCCCTACATTTCTGTAACAATACAGATGAGCCTTATAGCCGTCATCAACCTTGGTAAATTTAACCTCAAAGCACTTGCTGTAGACGTCAGACATATCCTCCACCCAGCACACATACTCCGCACTGCTTTTATCATCTTCCTCTGTACATCTGGTGATAGCCCCTCCGTGGAAATCATTTTCCATTAAGGACTTATAGTCACCGACCTTGAAATCAAAATCCGCGATATGGTCCTGAGCTGTGATGTGACGGTAAGACAGAGGCTCTACATTATCGAGGTCAAGCTTTAGCGTGTCTTCGATGTATTCAATTCTCTTGTCATTGAATCTTGACCATGAAATAGGCACAAAGGTCTTATACATAAAAAACATAAGCAAAAAAACACAACAAGAGGTAACAAAAGCCACGATCAAAACGTTGCTAAATTTTTTCTTCTTTTTCTTTTCAGGGCTGTTTGCGTCTGTATTTTCATTCATTGATACATTATTCATCAGAGCCCTCCCCCTTCATTAAGCCTTTTTTTCAGCGTACTTGCGGCAAGCTGCGAGACATATACCCTGTTCCTGCCGTTTTTGGCGGTGATGATGAAGCTTTTCGGGAGCTCATACGTCGCGTAGAATACTTCGCGGTTCTTCTCGGCTCTTTCGAGGAGCCTGTTCGTGAAGCCCGACACCGTGGTATTATCCATATCGAAGATACCGACGATATCGCGCACGTCCACGGAGTAGTTATTCCCGATGTGAAGATATACCGTCCTTTTCATCAATGAGCCTGCCTCCGCTGATACGCATAATCTTCCCCTTTATCTCGGGGAGCAGAGCCCCCTCGTTGGGAGTTGTCAGAAACACCTGCATACCCTTTATCATATCGAAGATGAAGCGCTGACGCCTCTCGTCGAGCTCGCCCATAACGTCGTCGAGGAAGATGACGGGCGGCTCCTTTGAGCGCTTCATGAAAATTTCAGCCTGCGCGAGCTTCATAACGAGAGCCGCGCTTTTTATCTGTCCCTGCGAGCCGTAATCTCTCGCACTGACGCCGTTTATCTTTATGGATATCTCGTCGCGGTTGACGCCCGAATGGGTCGAGCCCGTGCGGATATCGTACTCCTCGGTCTCGCGGAGCTTGCGGTAATACTGCTCGACAGCCTGCTCATCGCACGGACGCTCCATATCCTCGCTGCGGTACACATTCGACCGGTATTCGAGCTCAAGTACCTCCTCGCCGCCCGAAATGGTGCGGTAGAGCTCGCCGCATATCGAGTTTATCTTCGCCACGTACTCATTTCGCATATAAGAGATGACAGCACCCTCGCGAGCCGCCTGCCTGTCCCATATATCGAGGATACCGCGGTCGGTAGAGCCCTGCATTATGCCTTTGAGGAGCGCATTTCGCTGGTTCATAATGGCATTGTGCTTGTTGATGTGCACGACAGACACGGGATTCAGCTGCGAAGCCGCCATGTCGATGAAGCTCCGCCTTTTTTCGGGCGAGCCCTTGATGATATCGACGTCGTCGGGAATGAATGCAATACACTTGAACACGTCGAACAGCGCCCTCGCGCCCTTCTGCTTCACGCCGTTGAGCGTTATCTGCTTGGGCGAGGTCTGACTGCGCGACATCTCAAACTCTATTTTCTGCTCGCGAACACTGTCCCGTATTTTCAGCTTAGCGGACATCCTGCTGCCCGTCAGGCATATATAATCCTTTTCCTTCGAGCCTCGGAAGCTCTTGCAGCCCGAGAGTATCCACATCGCCTCGAGCAGATTGGTCTTGCCCTGAGCGTTCGGACCGACGATGATGTTATATTCAGGGTCGGGCTCGAAGAACACGCCCTCGAGATTCTTGAAGCCGTCGATTTCGGCGCAGGTGATTATCAAACTACCTTTACCTCGCCGCCGCCTTCAAGCTTCACGACGTCGCCGCTTCTTATTTTCTTGCCCCTCATGGTGCAGACCTCGCCGTTTACGAGGACCTTACCGTTCTGAATGAGCATTTTCGCCTCACCGCCCGAACCGACGAGGGAAGCGAATTTGAGAAGCGCGTCGAGCTTGATAAATTCGGTACTGATTTTTATTTCTTCCGCCATTGTTTCTTCCTTTCATGTGTAGGGAACGCCGCCCTCGGCGTTCCGAAAAAAATGGCTAATATCTCAATTCCTGAGCTGGATCGGCATAATGAGGAAGATATAGCTCTCGCCCTCGAGCGGGAGTATCTCTATGACCTTCATTGCACCGTTGAAACGGACTCTCACCTTGTCGCCCTCTGCGGCACGGAGAGCCTCAAGAATGAGCTTGTTATTGAAGCCGATAGTCACGGTCTCTCCCGAAATATCGGCGGAGATAGCATCGTTTACCCTGCCTATGCTTGTGCGGCAGCTTATCTTTATAACGCCGTTCTCGACCTCACAGCGTATCGGCGACTTGTTCTTGTCGTCGATGATGAGCGAGCAGCGCTCGAGGCTGGTCACGAAATCCTTCTTGCTGACGATGACCTCGGTCTTGTAGCTTGTAGGGATACTGAGCTTGTAATTGTGGAAAGCGCCTTCAAGCAGACGCGAGATAACGAAGACATTATTAACCTCGAAGATTATGTGTCTGTCGTTCACGCAGACGGTGCAGTTCTTGTCGTCGTCGTCCTTGATGAGGGTAGATACCTCCTGCAGCGCTTTCTTCGGCACAACGAAGTGGTAATCCTCCTTGCTGTCGGTGAGCTCACACCTTATCGCGAGACGGAAGCCGTCTATCGCCACGAGGTTGAAGCTGCCGCCCTCGATGTCGAACAGCTCGCCGGTGAGTATGGGCTTGCTCTCATTGAGGGACGCCGCATAGCTCGTCATATTGATCATAGAGCGCAGAGTCGTAGCCTTTACCGCGAAGCTCCTCTGGTTATCAACAACGGGGAGGTCGGGGTACTCATCGGCAGCTATGCCCGAGAAGCTGCACTCCGTAGCATCAGACGAAATATTTATCACATTGTTGGTATCGACCTCGACAGTCACCTCATCGCCTGGCATTTTCCTTACGAACTCGCTGAAAAGCCTCGTATTCACGACGAACTCGTAATTATCGGAAGTATTTGCGATGATAGTAGTCCTGATGCCCATTTCGAGATTATAGCCCGTAAGCTCCACGGTATTGGGCGAAACCTTCACCCTGATGCCCTCGAGAGCCTGAATAGTGGACTTCTGGGGCACAGCGCGCGAAACGTTGCTGATAGCCTCACTGAGAGAATCCCTGTCACAAATAAACCTCATATATAAATTACCTCCGTGTAACAATACCACATCTCACCCTTCCGCATCACAGAAAGATAAGATATGATATATATAGATTCATAGTAGTATTAGTAGGGGCAGTGGAAATGTTTATATTCCTGCCTGTCCCTGATATATCTTCATATTCCCCTCCACACCCGGCTGTTGTCAGATTTCGGACTCACGTGGAAACCTTTTTGTCATAATATTTTCCTGTTGAACAAGTCGAAATCGGTTGAGTTGAAGTTGAAGAAAAGTGAACAATTCTGTGGATAATACAGACAGTGATATGATTTTTCACTTCAACAGAAAGTTGACGGTTGAAGCTTGTCTGTCGATAAGGTTGAAAGCGTTGTCCGACCGCCCAAAAATGACGGACTTGTCCATGTAAAGTTTTCAACATAATGTTAAATAAGCAGTTGAAACTCATCTTTTCAACTTTTCCAACCTGTAAAAATCTGTTCAATCACAATGATTGCTTCCCGCCGAAAGCAGACTATGTCTTTTGTACAGAGTAAGCGAGCTTGCGAGCGGCAACGTAGTTTTGGGTCAGGGGAACTGTGTTCCCCTGCAGGGTCTGGGACAGCGTCCCAGCGGATTCCAAAGGCAGAGCCTTTGGCGGGTAAAGGGCAGAGCCCTTTAAGACTTGCTCTTATCCCTGATATTCTTGATGATATCGTTTACGAGGTTGCTGAGGTTCTGATCCTTTTGTATCGCATCCGTAACGTTATTGACCGAGTAAACGATGGTAGAGTGGTCACGTCCGCCGAACTCCGTACCGATGGCAGCGAGCGGCATCTGAGTTATCTCTCTCACCACGTATATTGCCACCTTACGCGCGATGGACACCTGCTGCGAGCGCTTGTTCGAGCGCAGATCCTCGGGCGACACGCCATAGACGGTCGATACCTCGGAGATTATCTTTTCAACAGTTATCGGTATAGGCTGTTCATCTGTAAGTACGTCGCGGATAACGCTCTGAGCCATCGAGATAGTGATGGGGCTTCCCGCGAAGTGATTGAGAGCCTTCAGGCGTATAACAGCGCCCTCAAGCTGACGGATATTGGACTTCAGGCGGTTAGCCATGAACTCCGACACCTCAGCGGGCATCTTCATATCGAGGAGCTCGCTCTTGCGGTTGATGATAGCGAGCCTTGTCTCGTAGTCGGGAGCGGAGATATCAGCGATAAGACCGCCCTCAAAGCGGGTGCGCAGCCTTGATTCGAGGGTGATGAGTTCCTTCGGAGGCTTGTCCGAGGTGATGACTATCTGCTTGCCCTCCTGATGTAGCTTGTAGAAGGTGTGGAAGAACTCCTCCTGCATACGCTCCTTGCCCGCAAAGAACTGGATATCGTCGATGAGGAGGATATCGGCATTGCGGTACTTCTCCTGAAAATCGGAGATGAGGTTGTTCTTTATCGCGGAGATGAGGTCGTTGCCGAAGGTCTCACTTGTCACGTAGACGATGTTGAAATTCGGGTGGTTCTTTCTGACCTCATTTGCGATAGCGGTGATGAGGTGGGTCTTGCCCATACCCGACGGACCGTAGATAAACAGCGGATTATAGCCTGAAATCTCCCTTTCGCCGCAGTTCTTGGCAACGGATTTGCTGCACGCGAGCGCGAAGCTGTTCGACGGACCCTCGATGAAGGTATCGAAGGTATAGTCATAATTGGCGAATTTATAGGACTTCTCAAGCTCAGCGTTCTTCTTCTCGAGCTCTGCGTCTGTGGGGATCTTTCCGCTTATATCGGGCTCATCGGATTCAACATTGATGATGATATTGACATTGAGACCGAGCACATTGAGGAAAGCCTCACTGAGCACGGAGATATAGGTAGTGATGACGATATTTCTCTGAAATTCGGTATCCACGCTGAAAACAGCGTCCTTGCCGTCGAAGCTGACGGTCTTGAGGGGATCTATCCAGGTTTTCATGGCGATAGCGGGAATTTTATCGTTATCGCGGCAGTATTGCTTGATGTTTTCAAAAACTTCCTCGAAAGAGTTCATAAACAAACCTCCGTATGAAAATAAAAATCGGGGAAGACCATACTCCCCTATATTATTAATGTCTGCTCAACAACTCAAAAATGCCTTTATATAGCTTTTAAAAGGCATT
>CAMHBN010000139.1 GCA_946183385.1 uncultured Ruminococcus sp. | reverse complement strand
CAGCCTGCGAGGATATGCCCGCCGGCACATACGACGCACCCGAAACGCCCAGAACCACAGCAGACACAACAGCAGCCGCAGCTCTTCTTAAAAAAATTGTTTTCATTCTTTTCCCTCTCTTACCGAACAAATCGTCCATGATTTGTTCACAATATTTTATTCCATTATACACTATTAAAAAAAGGATGTCAACGATTTTTCGTATAATTCAAAGTATCCATCTCTAATGGAGCGACATCGTTTATATTTTTTAACGACGCTTTAAATGTTTGATACGCGGCGATTGATTTCCGATTTTTTTCATTTTTGCCGCGAAATTGGCAGTGCGGACACCGCACCAAAACAAATGAGCCTCCTGTAAAAGGAAGCTCATCTGCCATGATATAGGGATTATTGGGGATGTCATAATTGCTTTTGTCAGTATCTGTACTGTCATTGATAATATTATATCATACAATTATGAACAAATCAACATGAATGTGTTCGTTTGAACTCCAAAATAGCTCAACGGATTTCAGCATTATTTATTCATCTTTGACATCACTGACGTCCCGTGCGCTTATCCTGAACCAGAAAACCGAGCCCTCGCCGAGCTTGCTGCGCACGCCGTAGTCGTAATTGTGGAGCTTCAGCACCGCCTTGACTATCGACAGCCCCAGTCCCGTACCTACGACCTCGCGCTTGTGGTTCTCCGAGCGGTAATACTTATCGAAAATGAGCCTTATCTTTTCCTCCTCGATGCCGTCGCCCGTGTCCCGCACCTCAATGACGATACCCTCGGGCTTGTTTATCTGGCGCACATAGACCTGCTTGTCCTCGCCCGTATAGTTTATCGCGTTGTTGATGAGGTTATATATAACCTGCTCTATCTTCACGACGTCGCAGTTGACTATCTTCTCCTCGTCGGGCTCAAAGTGGATATTGTAGCCCATTTTCTCGGAAATACCCTTGAATCTGCCGATTATCTCACCGAGCTTCTCGCGTATACGGAACTCCGACGGCGAGAGCTTCTGCTTTCCGCTCTCGAGCTTGGACAGGTCGAGAATATCGTTTACCATAAGCGAGAGCCTGTCCGTCTCGTTGATGATTATTTCGAGATGCTCATTGCGCTTGACCGGGTTATCTCCCGACAGGTCGCGAATCATCTCCGCGTAGGCTTTGAGCATTGTCAGCGGAGTGCGCAGGTCGTGTGAGACATTGGCGATAAGGTCACGCTGCATCGTATCGACGCGCGAAAGCTCTTCTTCCGCGTAGGTAAGCGTCTCTGCGAGCTTTTTGACTTCAAGGTATCCCCTGCCGTCGAACTTTGTGTCGAAATTGCCCTTTGCAAGGCTCTCGGCGGCTTCGGTAATGCTGTCGATGGGACGCGCTATCCTCCGAGCCATGTACAGTGAAATGAAGAACGCAAAGATCAGCAGAATGATAGTGATTATCATGAGCTGGCGCTTGATGATGGTGACCGTCGAGCCGACAGGTACAAGTGTCGTATTTATCAGCAGATAGCCGTTCGGGTTGTCCTGCGAGCCGAGCACACACCCGTACAGCACCGTCGAGCAGTTGTTGCGCGGGTTGTTGACCTTCAGCCAAATAGGCTTGTTGCCGTTGTCGGCGATACGCTTCTGGTACTCGTAGATACTGTTCTCGCGTCCGTGGATGATACAGCTTACGGAATATTCCTTCGTGTACAGCGACCTGCCGAAGCGGTCGGAGACCTCGATGCACAGGTCGTTCTCGGAGGCTATCTTCGCGAGCTTTTCGCTGAATTCCGATGAAGTATCACTGTTATACGAAGCTATTATAGCATTGGACGCCATTTCAACGTTCTTGAGCTTGGTCTGCGAGTAGAACTTTTCCAGAAAGAGTATCTGAAACAGCCACAGCAGGACGAAAACAAGTATCGTGAATCCGAGAAAATACAGCCATATACTGAATTTCAGCGGTATCCTGCCGAAAACGCTCCGCACTTTTTTAATCAGCTTCAAACTTGTATCCCATTCCTCTCAGAGTAACGATGAACTTCCTGTACTCGCCGAGGCTGTTGCGGAGCATCTTTATATGGGTATCGACCGTTCTGTCGTCGCCGAAGAAATCGTAGCCCCAGACCTCCTCGAGGAGCTGGTCGCGTGAGAGCGCGATATTCTTATTGCGAACGAGGTAGAACAGCAGGTCATACTCCTTGGGAGTCATCGAAGCCTTTTCGCCGTTTACGTAGACCTCACGTCCCGATATATCGACCTCAAGCCCCTCGAATACGTACTTGTCCGCCTGATTCGGGTCGGACGACGCCTTATTGCGCTTGAGCACAACCTTCACGCGCGCCATGAGCTCCTTGGGCGAGAACGGCTTTACTACGTAATCATCAACGCCTATCTCGAATCCGAAGAGCTTGTCGTACTCCTCTCCCCTCGCAGAGAGCATGATAACAGGGATATTCTTGGTCTTGTGTATTTCCTTGCAGGCTGAGTAGCCGTCAAGGCGGGGCATCATAACGTCCATTATGATGAGGTCGTAGTCATTGTCGTGGCAGAGATTGACCGCTTCCATACCGTTTTCGGCTTCGGTTATCTCATAGCCCTCGAACTCCGCGTACTCGCGCACGACCTTGCGGATATTCACTTCGTCATCAACTATAAGGATATGTGGCATAGCTTTGACCTCCGTTTTGTTTACATATATATTTAGTATAACATATAAATGTGAAAAATGCAACAGTACAAACATTTTCTTCTGTATTATAAAGCGTAAAAGTGTTTATACTGTGATATTTTTATGTTAGCGGGATATAATTTTATAAAAGATGTATCGTAATAGCAAAATAATGATTGACATTTTAGTGTAAATTTGCTATAATAAGTTTAACTGAAAAAGTGTGTACAGAAATAAAGAAAGGAGTGATAGTCAATGAAGTCAGGCAACCCGCTTGCAGCAGCGATAGTTATCGCGCTGTCAACCGCTCTGGTCGTTTTCTACGCGTTTCTGCGTCCCGAACAGACCGTTGCTATCATCATAATTTATCTCGCGACTATCATTGCCCTTTCATTTATAGTTTATTTCATCAGCAAGATGTACGGCAAGCTCAAGACCTCCATAGACGCCGAGGACTTCGCCGAGATAACCGAGTCCCTCAATACCGAGATAATTGTCTGGTGCGACGACTTCTCCTTCGTTGCAATGAACACGCGTATCCGCGACCTTCTCGGTATCACGGGCAGTAAATACGACGAAAAGGAAATGCTCAAAAAAGCCTTCGAGCTTCCCGACCTCACCGACGAAAGCTTCAAAAAAATAACAGAGACAGGCTCTCACGAGGCTCACTTCCTTACAAACGAGGACAAGCTCATAACTATCGCGTGGAGCACGTCCGTCATCAAGAAGCGCAAAAAGAACTGTGTATACCTCAGCACAGGCTTCAACCTGACCGAGATAAAGAATATGCAGGTCAACCTCGACAACGCCAACGACTTCTTCAATACGGCGATGGATCTCGCCGAGATCGGCGTTATAATGAGCACCGACCGCAAGAAGTTCATTGTCTCCTCCATTGCTATGGAGGCTCTCGGTCTCACCACAAGCAGTATCGACATCGGAACGCTCCGCACACAGATACACCCCAATGACCGCATACAGTTCGACAGAGCAGTAAAATCCGGCGATTCCTACAGCTCAGAGGTGCAGAATGTCGAGCTCCGAATAAAGTCGCTCAACGGCTCGGCTTACCGTTGGTACTCCTTCCGCTACAAGTCGATAGAGTCCACAGGCAATACGCTCGTTCTCTTCGGCGGAGCGCTCCTCGACATCACACAGGAGCACGAGAAGGATATCCTCATCGAGCGCCTCGCTTATATCGACGAGGTAACGGAGATAGCCAACCGCAACAAGCTTATGGACATCGGTCAGAAGACCTACGAGTGCAGCCAGCTGCTGAACTACTCGTACTGGATAATCGTTCTCGACATCGACCGCTTCCACATAATCAACGATACCTGCGGCTACTCGAACGGCAACTACATCCTCAAGAATTTCGCCCATATCCTCTATAAATTCGTGACTCCGGGCGGTCTTGCCGCAAGAATAAGCGGCGATAACTTCGCCCTCGTTCTCCGCGACTACGGCGACGACGAGCTCCCGATACGTACCGCAAAGACCATACAGGACGAGTTCGCGAAGCTCGCTGTCGATGACTTCGCGGCGATAAGTCTAAGCTGCTCGGCGGGCTTCTCGAAGCTCCCCGACGACGGAAACTCCTTCCTCGACGTTATGGAGCACGCGGAGTTCGCTCTCAAATCGGGCGACGCCAACAACAGCAGCATCTACGGCTACGAGCCGAGTATGCATGACTCCATCATCGGCAACACCGAGCTTGAAAAGGCTCTTGCTCTCGCTATTGAGCACAACGAGCTCCAGCTCTACTACCAGCCCAAGATAGACCTCAAAACAGGCAAGATAATCGGCGTTGAGGCGCTTATCCGCTGGATAAAGCCCGACGGAACCGTTATAAAGCCGGATTCATTCGTCCCCATCGCCGAGAGCTCGCACCTCATCGGCAAGATAAGCGAGTTCGTACTCAACGAGGGCTGCCGTCAAAACAAACTGTGGCAGAAAATGGGCTATCCGAACATCGTAATGTCCATCAACTTCACCTCTACCGACTTCTACCAGAATGACCTCAAGGACAAGGTTCTCGACGCGCTCGCTATGTCGGGACTTGACCCGCAGTGGCTCGAGGTCGAGCTGACCGAGACCCTCGCCCTCAGCGACATCGACTTCGCTGTTGCACAGATGAACAAGCTCCGTGACCTCGGAGTAAAGCTCGCAATGGACGACTTCGGCACGGGCTACTCGTCACTGAGCTATCTCCAGATACTGCCTATCACGCTTCTGAAGCTCGACCGCTCGTTCATCACCGATATCCAGCACGACAACATCGCGTATGAGATAGTTTCAGCAGTAATACGTATCGCTAAATCCAAGCGTATCGAGACTATCGCCGAGGGTATCGAGAACACGGGTCAGGAGGATATCCTCCGACAGGCAGGCTGTGACTACGGTCAGGGCTACCTCTACGGCAAGCCGATGCCCGCAAGCAAGTTAGAGGAATTCTTCGAGAAGAATGCGGAAGTTCACTACTGATATAACACACTTACAATAAATTAAACGACGGAGGTATCAACTATGAAAAGACGAATCGGAATTCTCACAAGCGGCGGCGACTGTCCGGGACTCAACGCTACAATTCGCGGTGTAGCCAAGGCTTGCTACGAGCGCTTCGGCGAGGACAACGTCGAGATAGTCGGCATTTCCAACGGCTACTACGGACTCATCAACAATCTGTGCAAGGATATGTCTCCTGCCGCATTTTCGGGCATACTCACTCAGGGCGGAACTATCTTCGGTACCAAGCGTCAGCCGTTCAAGATGATGCAGGTGATCGGTGAGGATAATATCGACAAGGTCAAAAACATGAAGGAGACCTACAAAAAACAGAAGCTTGACTGTCTCCTTACTCTCGGAGGAAACGGCACTCACAAGACTTCAAAGCTCCTCTCCGATGAGGGTCTGAACGTTATCGGTCTGCCTAAGACTATAGACAACGATATCTACGGAACAGATGTCACTTTCGGATTTCACACCGCAGTTGATATCG
>CAMHBN010000138.1 GCA_946183385.1 uncultured Ruminococcus sp. | reverse complement strand
GAACTGCGCTATCGGCAGGTTCACTGTTACGTCGTCGCTGTAGGAGATAAGCCCCACATAGTTGTCGGTCTTGATGTTCTTGGAGGCTTCGAGCAGGGACTGCTTAAGGCGGATTATCGGGTCGCCGTTCATACTGCCCGAAACGTCGGCGATGAAGAGCGCGATAGTGGGTGTACCCGAGTCCTTCTCCTCCTTCCACAGACGCTGAGCGTTGATGATGTCGGCTCCGCTGATACGTGTGGTATTGTACTTGAACGCCTGATTCGGGTCGAAGCCGTAATCAGCCGCCTTCTTCTGCCAGCTGCTCTGCATAGCGTACTCAGCGAACATATCAAGAGCCTCCTCCTGATACTTGTCGAGATCGCCTACCTTGTAGAGCGGGTTGCTGTGCTTGTAGCCGAAGGGTATGAAGTCGTAGGATGTCTTGAGCACGGGGCTGTTCACATAAGCCTGATACTCGGTTACGCCAGCCTGAAGCGTACCGCTCTGCATAGCGTTTACCATCTGGTCGGTAGTGTAGCAGACGAATGGTATGCTCTTCTGGAGCTGCTGGAACTTGCTTATCGAATCTGCGCTGAGAATGTCGCTGCTGTCGAAGTGCTGGAGCGAGCTTACGAGGAAGTTGAGTCCCGTAGCGGAGGTGTAGGGATAGGTATAACCCATCTGAACATCGCCGGCAACAACCGAATCAACCACCGTCTCAAATGTTACGGAGCCGTAATTGGCTTCGATAGTAGACCTTGCAGTCTTGGAAAGAGCTATTCCCGCCGTATTCGGAACGAGCTGCTCCTCAACGACTGTGAGCTTAGCGCCGTTCTGCTTGGCGAGCTCTCCGAACAGCGTATTCGACGGGGTATATGCCTGCGGTACATAAACATTGTTGCATATATAATCGGAGGCCGCACCCGAAGCGATACTTCTCACGCTCACGGAAGCAACTCTGTTGTCAGATAGGCGGAAGTGCTGGTCGTTGAACTCATTGGCAACTTCGTTGAGCCAGCCGTTCTGAGCCTTGCCTGCCTTCTCGGAGGTGGAGAATATCTCGATATTGACGTCGCCGTTTCCGATGACGGTAAGCGGGTACTTTGTCTCGATATTCGGCAGATTGGAAGCGGCATTGTCGGAGTAATCGACTGTGCCCTTTACCTTCTCTGCATTGTGTACCTTCACCTTATCAAGGTATTTGGACATATTCTTCTCAGCCTGCTGCTGCGTAAGAGCAGTTGTGTCGCCGTTGCTGTTCTTCCTGAAGCTCTTCGGTATATTCACGAGTGCGATTATCATTATCATCGTCGCAAAAACACCGACCACTGCAATTATTATGGGGATAATGGGATTTTTTTCTTTTCTCATTGCATATCACCGCTTTCTAAGTCTTTTCTGTAATCTCTTATTGATTCGATGAGAAGGTTCAGGGACTTGATCTCCGCCTTGCCCGAATCCTCTCCCGTGAGCTGTGAAGCCTCGATGAGGAGATTCGTATAGTCACCGAGAATCTTATCGTTGCTCGCCACGAGCGAACGGAGATAATTCCTGTGCTCATTCATCTCGTTATTGCTTGAGGACTGCATAATAGCAGCACGCTTCATAAACAGCACCATATTGTTGAGCATGACCGACTCCACGTCCTGATTGACCACCTCGTATACACCGCCCTGATAGCTGATAGCATTGAGGGTAGCCGACTTCTTCTTGAAGAGCTCCCACTGCTGTACCATCCTAACGGCTTCCTGACGGCACGGAGAGTAATTCCGCAGGTCTTTCATCACTTCAAGGTAGCTCTCGGGCTCATTGAGGGAATCAAAAGTCTGCTCCGTGATGATGTAGTCGGGCTGGAAAGCCTTTTTACCCTCATCCGCAAGCTTTACGAAGAAATAATTGCCCGCACACAGCGACGCCATAAGAGCAACTATCCCGAGCACAGCCGTAGCCGCGCTGTCAAGTATCCCCGTAGAAGTGAACAGAACTGCTCCCGCCGCCGCAACGATAAGGTTGAATATGATCTGACCAAGATATTTTTTCAAAGGCTCCCCTCCCCTCTGTTTAAATCAAATAATATTATATACTATTTGTACGCAAATGTCAATCTGCCCATTTACGAAAAATAGCCTCACGCGGACATCTTCCGATAATTTTTTCGTGCCGCAAAGAGGAGAGCGCGGACACCGCGCTCAATCTGACCATTTACGGAGAATAGGCTCGGATGGACTTGTTACGCAAAAAATTTCTCCTGCGTATTGCTATTTTCACGAACTTATGATATAATATAAATTGATATGCAATTCAGGCTCCGCTCGGAGCACCATATAGATGAAGAAAACGAAAGCAGGTAGCTTATGAAAAAGAAGATAATCGCATTCCTTTCAGCGGCGGCAATGCTTATCCCGTCACTGAACATTATGAACGCGGGCGCTATCAACTTCACCATTCCTACTCAGATAAAGAGCGAATCCGCTATACTGATGAACCTCGACTGCAATGAGGTCATATACGAGAAAAACGCAGACGCAAAACAGATGCCCGGACCGCTCGTCAACATTATGACGGCTGTCGTATGTATCGAAGAGTGCAAGGACCTCAGCGAGGAGGTAACCATTGACGAGGAAGTCTTCTCCCCTCTCTATGTTACAGATTACCCGGACGACCTTCGCTTTGCCGACATCGAGGACGGCGACAGGCTCACCTATACCGACCTGCTCTACGCAATGATACTCAAATCCTCGATAGAGGCTTCGCAGACGATAGCCTACAACATAGGCGGCGAGAGCGTTTCCGCCTTCGTAGAAAAAATGAACGCCAAGGCTGAGGAGCTCGGGCTGAATGATACCCATTTCACCAACCCGACAGGTCTGTACGACCCCGAGCAGTATACCTCCGCACGCGATATGGCAGTTCTTACAAAGTATGCGCTCAAGACGGCGCACTTTGACTCTATATGCTCAACCTATTCGTACACGCCGTCAGTTCCCAATCTTGACCGCCACCCCGACAGAGAATCGTGGGTATGGTATCACTCGAACCTGATGATGGACTCCGACAGTGACTACCACTATGCGGGCTGCCGCGGCGTCAAGACCGCCAACCTCGAACTTGGCGGACGAAATATAGTCGCCACTGCAAGCAAGGACGGAAACAATTACCTCGCAGTCTGTCTCAAATCGCCGCTGAGCGATGCAGACGGCGAGAACACCTTCTACCACCTCACTGACGCTATCACGCTGTTCAACTGGGCGTTCAAGCACTTCTCATATCAGGTCGTGCTCCCCGACTCCGCCGAGCTCGGAGAAATACCCGTTGAGCTCGCCGAGGGCAATAACTACGTCCTTGCAAAGCCAAAGGAAGAAATGACGATGCTGTGGTACAAAGACGTAGATACGTCGCTGATCAGCAAGGACAACATCAAGTGGTACAAAAGCTCACTCAAAGCTCCCGTGAAGAAGGGCGAGCCCCTCGGAATGGTGACGCTCGAATACGCTGGCGAGGAAATAGGTACGATGGAGCTCGTCGCTGTCTCCGACGTTGAAAGGTCGGTCGCCAAGTATAACTGGTACGCCGCCAAGATGTTCCCCAAGGCATCGTGGTTCAAGAAATCGCTCATAATATCGGCTATTGTTTGTCTGATATATATCCTGATATGCATTTACGCATACATTGTGTTCAGGAACAAGAAAAAGCCCGTAAAGCCGATATACGCAGTTCCCAAGGTTGAGGGACAGAAAAAGCGCAAAAAGCCGACCAACAAGGAATAAAGAAGTTACCGTTACCCCGAAAGAGGTAACGGTTTTCTTTTACAGTACGATATAGTCTCCGCTCGAATATCCGATGATACCGTTGTAGTCCACAACGTACCAGCCGTCGGTCTCGCCGTTTATCATCACGGACGCTCCGTTCGGTATCGAGCCGATTATCTGCGCAGACGTGCTCGGATATGCGCGTATATTCAGCCCCGAGCCGTCAGTGACAACTGTCCCCCAGCGCACGGCTGACGGGCGTATGAACGGGATACCGAAGTAATCGCAGAGAGAACGTGCGAGATTCGCGGCAATACTGCCAAGCTCGCTCTTTATCCAAGCCTCGTCGGCGTAGTTGTCATGGTAGCCGAGCTCGCACAGCACCGCTACCGCTTTTGTGTTCAGCACCTCCCCGAGCGTGTACGTGGGGACTGCTCTGACCTTGTCGGGCAAGGGATAGATACTTTTCAGGTTGTTGGCGATGATGTTGGCGAGCTTCTCGCTCTGTGCGCTTTTCGGAGCAAAATAGATATCTATCCCGCGAAGACGTCCCGAGAGCCTGTCGGGAGCGGCGTTCGAGTGCAGAGCAAGATGCACGTCGTAGTATGCCGAATTCGAGTCCTGTATTGCTCCCGCGAATGTGCGGTCGGGGTCGTTGCGTACGAACTTTATCCCGCTCGCACGCAGATACGGCTCGAGCCTGTCAGCGAGCAGGTTCATATAGAGCTCCTCGTTTCCGCCGCTGACGTAGCTGTTGTACTCCTGCGTAGAGGGGCTCAGAAATACCTTGGGCATGAAAAAACACTCCTTTCACTGATTTGGGTATCGCCCTTATCAGTATATGCGAAAGGAGTGTTTGTGTTATTCGTCAGTATGCAGGGCAGTTCTGACTCAGCCCTTCTTCTTTGCTGTAGCAGTCTTACCGGTCCCCTTCTTGGACGTGGAAGCCTTCTTCTTATCGCCCGTCGGGAGCTTGGCGTCGTAGGATATGCCTGTACCGGGCAGGCTCGCCGTCACCTTCTTCTTGTTGACTGTGACCTTGACCTTCTTACCGCCAACACTGACGCTCGGACCTGTCTTGTTCGCGTTTATCGTGACAAGGTCGCCGAGCTTGATTTTTTTCCTGATGTGAAGTCCCATATTATTTACCTCCGTTGTTTATTGAATAAGCGTTTGAAACCTTTAATTCGCCTGATCTTATCATCTCAACTATCCTGTTGTAGGGCACAGGCTTTCCGAACAGATAGCCCTGAAGCTTGCTGCACCCTATCGACCGCAGGAAATCAAGCTGTTCATCAGTCTCGATACCCTCTGTAAGTGCGCCCATACCGAGCATCCCCGAAAGCTTGACTACAGATTCGAGAATTGTATGCGTTTTTTCGTTGCTTCCGAAGCCCTTGAGGAACTGCATATCTATCTTCATAACGTCAAAGCTGTAGTCCTTGAGCACATTCAGCGACGAATAGCCGCTTCCGAAGTCGTCGAGCCATATATTATAGCCTCTCTGACGCATTTTGCTTATGACCTCGGGAAGTATGTCTCCGCTGTCAGTCAGTGCAGACTCGGTTATCTCCACATCAATGAAATTATGAGGTATACCGAACTTTTTTGTCCTCTCGTCAAGCACGGACACGATGTCGCAGAGCTCAAAATCAAGACGCGAGAAGTTCAGTGAGACAGGTACTACGGGTATGCCTTCTTTGCGCGCTCTTGCAAAATCCTCGCAGACGATGTCGATCATACACATATCCAGCTTATGTATCTGACGGCATTCCTCAAGCGTGCCAATGAACATCGAAGGCGAAAGGAGTCCGTAGTACGGGTCCTCCCATCTTGCGAGAGCCTCAAAGCCGCAGACAAAGCCGTCCTCCGACGACATCAGAGGCTGATAGAACGCCTTGATATAGCCATTTGCAATTGCATTATCGAGATTGTTGACGATATAATTTTTCAACGTAAAGC